>JBOIBD010000048.1:0-15523 GCA_050739415.1 Gammaproteobacteria bacterium
TTACGCGAACTGTCACTATGGGAGCGGCGCAACAGTCCCATCATGACGTTGTCCGGCGGGATGAAGCGGCGCGTGTTGATCGCCAAGGCACTGGCCCACGAACCCACGGTGCTGTTTCTGGACGAACCCAGTGCGGGCGTGGATGTGGAGTTGCGACGCGAGATGTGGCAACTGATCAGGAAGCTGCGCGCCAGTGGCGTAACCATCATCCTGACCACGCATTACATCGAAGAAGCGGAAGACATGGCCGATCGCATCGGCGTCATCCACAAAGGCGAACTCATCCTGGTGGAAAACAAAGCCGAATTGATGCGCAAACTGGGCAAGAAACAGCTGGTGCTGCATCTGCTCGACCCGATCGCGAAGCTTCCCAACGAGTTGGCAGGCTATAAATTGGAACTGCAGAACAACGGCAAAGAACTTATTTATACCTACGACACTCAGGCCGAGCGCACTGGCATCACCGCTCTGCTGGCCGAACTCAGCAAGCTGGGCATCCGTTTCAACGATCTGGAAAGCATACAAAGTTCGTTGGAAGAAATCTTCGTGAAACTCGTGGGCGGTCACGCATGAATATCTACGCGGTACGCGCCTTGTACGATTACGAGATGGCGCGCATGCGGCGCACCCTGGTGCAGAGCATCGTGGCACCGGTGATCTCCACCTCGCTGTATTTCGTGGTGTTCGGCTCGGCCATCGGCTCGCGCATCACTCACATGGACGGTATCAGTTACGGTGCGTTCATCGTTCCCGGTCTCATCATGCTGTCGCTGCTGACCCAGAGCGTTTCGAATGCCTCGTTCGGCATCTATTTCCCGAAATTCATCGGCACCATCTATGAGCTTTTGTCGGCGCCGGTGTCGCCATTCGAGGCAGTATTGAGTTATGTGGGCGCTGCCGCCACCAAATCCATCATCTTGGGCGCCATCATCCTGGCGACTGCGACCTTGTTCGTGCACCTCGAAATCCATCATCCATTCTGGATGGTGCTGTTTCTGGTGCTGACCTCGGTCAGCTTCAGCCTCTTGGGTTTTATCATCGGTATCTGGGCCGACAATTTCGAGAAGCTTTCGCTGGTGCCGTTACTCATATTGACACCGCTGACCTTCCTGGGTGGCAGTTTCTACTCCATCAAGATGCTGCCACCGGTCTGGCAGACGGTGTCACTGTTCAATCCGGTGGTGTATCTGGTAAGTGGATTCCGCTGGAGCTTCTACAATTTAGGGGATGTAAGTCTCGCAGCCAGTCTCGGCGTGACGCTGCTGTTCATGTTGGTTTGTCTCACCATCGTGTATTTGATATTCCGCACCGGGTATCGGCTCAAGGCCTGACGTGGCTTATGCGCGCGGCGGTAAATAACGCGACTTGGTTTTGCACTCACCTGGGAAAGCTCTGAATAATGCGTTCATATCCTGATTTCGTCATTCCGGCGTGATCCCAGCTTTCGCCGAGAGGAATCCAGTAAAAACAATTACTTCCTGGATACCGACTTTCGCCGGTATGACGGAAAATGGAATAAACATCGGAACTTCCATAGTAATTGAGTGCTAGCGTTTGTTCACTGCAAGCCAGGCGACGCCGCGATAGGAATCCGCTACCACCCAGGCACCCGCGGTAAGCGCAGTCGAGATGATGATCGCAGTCCACTTGAAGGAATCCTCGGGCGCGGCCGCAACCACAGGCACCCAAATGAGCAGGGTAAATGCGCCCATCTGGATGGCGGAAAGTGTTGCCGCCAGCCGCCCGTATACACCAAAAAGAACGGCCAGGCCGGCTGCGATATACGCGCAGCCGGTGGCATAGGCCCAAGCTGTGTGCAGCGGCAACCATGCCGGGACTAGCGCAGCGGTCGCCTGTACGTAAACGAGGTGCGCGAGTCCGCAAGGGATGAGCGCCGCACCGAAGATCACGCGCGCGATGCGCAGACCCCTATCACCCGTGGCAAAGCCGAGATACCGCTGGTCCCACTCACTAGCAAACCAGGCGTACAGCACCCATGCGCCGGCCACGATCACACTGGTCTCGCCGCAACCGGACCAGGACACCTCCACCGTCGGGGCCAGGAAGATGCTCGGTACTCTCAACAGCAGCAGCCAGAGCAGCAGATAGACGAGCAGAAGTCGGGCGGCAAGTGCGGCGCTGCGCCGCCAAAGCAAACCGAGTCCGCCCACCAGCGCGATCAGCGCGCAGAGATAGGCCAACGCCTCGCGCGCGGGCATCGCCTTGGGTACCGGTTGCCACACCGAGGCAAAATCACCTTTGACCAGACCCAGGATGCCGAGAGCGATCATCGTCGCCGCAAACACAGCTTGACCCACGCTAGTAATGCGCATCGCTCTATGCTCCGGTGTTGGTCCAGTTCATCGGGCGATCAATGATTCGATAGATCTGAAATAATCGTTTGTCGCCAAGGATCTCTTCCGCTGCGCCGGTGCTAGCGCTTGTTAATCGCGAACCACGGTATGCCGCAGTAGGAATCCGCCACTACCCAGCCGCCGGCCACCAGCGTCCAGGAAACCACGAACTCACTCCAATTGTTGGCGCTTATGTGGCCTGCTACCACAAAAGGTACCCAGACCAGCAGCGTAAAAATACCCATCTGAATGGCCGAGAGCGCAGCGGCGAGGCGTGCAAACACGCCGATGAGTATCGCCACACCTGCCGCGATGTAGGTAGCGCCGAAGAAATACGCCCAGAACAC
This sequence comes from Gammaproteobacteria bacterium, assembly GCA_050739415.1. Classification (GTDB taxonomy): domain Bacteria; phylum Pseudomonadota; class Gammaproteobacteria; order Natronospirales; family REEB76; genus REEB76. Next base: position 2,702 of record JBOIBD010000048.1, read on the forward strand.
ATGCGCTGGAAGCCAGTGAGGCACCAGTGACGTGGTGTTACTGAGATAGATGAAATGGCTCACGCCGAAGAAAACCAAGGTCAGGCTGTAGAGCACCCGCGCGATACGCACTCCCTTGCCGCCGGTGGCAAAACTAAGCCAGCGCTTGTCCCAATCGGCGGCGAACCAGGCATACAGTATCCAGGCGGCCGCTACGATCACCGCGGTCTGAGCGAAGGGATACCAGGCACCTAATACGGTGGGCGCGGGGAGGGCTTCGTGCCCATTAATCAGCACTATCCATAACAGAAGATAGGCGAGCAACACGCGGGCAGCGGAGGAGGAAGCGCGCCGCCAGAGCAGTCCAACGCCGCATGCAAGGGAAATAAGGGTGCAAAGATAGGCCAGTAACTCGCGTGCGGGCATTCCTTTCGGTACACCCGCCCATACAGGGGTGAAATCACCTTTTACAACGCCCAAAATGCCGATGGCGATCAACGTCGCCGCAAACACCGCCTGACCTACACTAGCAATGCGCATCGCTTTTACTCCAGTGGAGTACCAGTTCATCGAGTGAGCGAACGACCTTATGGCAGCTTTGATGCTATGACTATGAATAGCACGCAGATAGGGGAGTATTCTGAAATTTTTCTTATTTATATCTTCGACTGGTGGAGGTATTCCTCGGCGGTCTCATCCAGAACCGAGCCATGCCTTGCAGGGCGCGCATGCGGAACATAGAACCCCATATATTTTTATGCGGACTGCAGATGCCGGACATTGGACCAGAGGCGTCGCAGCAGCAATGCGAATAGCAACAGCACAAAGATCACCGAAGCGCATTCACTGAGCGAGAGCCCAACTCCAAATGGAAACCAGATCCCGGGCACATGCACTTCCGAAAGTTCCGCAGTAAACAGCACCGCACCGATGGCCAAAATTACAGGTAGCGCATACCAGCCTTCGCGACCTTGGCGGCGTATACCTTGATATACGATCAGCACCAACACCAGCAGGAACGCCAGACGTAATCCTCTAATCAGATAATGCATACCGATACCTACCGCGTGTGGATACGCGGCCTGAAACAGCCAGGGATAAGCGAGTAGCTGGGCGACGAAGAGGGCTAGCGTCAACGCTGCCACCGCCTTCGGCAGCCACGCAGGTCTATCCATCTTGAACCAGCTTCGCCAGGTCATCATCCAGACGCCCAGACTTAGTGAGCCTGCCAATGCGAGGATGAAGATCACAAAATCCTGGATCGTCTCGATTTGCCACCAAAAGAAAAAAGCCTGATTGCCGCGTTGAATCCCGCTGAGCGTCAGAGCTGCCGCCAGCCAAAGATAGGTTCTGTCACCGCGATCAAATGACCACATGCACAAGACCATCAACGCCGCCAGGAAGAACAACAGCGCAGGTATGGTATCCACCACATACCCTTCGAAGATCGTGAGCCACTGCAAGTGGTATCCGGCAGTGATCGCATCACGTTTGCCAATCACAGGAGCGATATGGATACCACCGCTTCCCGGCGCAGCCGCACCCCATGGACCCATCCATACCCGGATCGCGATCACCATCGGAGCACTGCTTCGCGTTACCGATGGAAGAGCAAATATAGCGGGGTAATGGTAGCTATAGGCTTTCGGAGTCGTACTTGAGAAGTTGCCGACACCACCCAAAAGTTTCCCGTTTTCATAGACCTGATAGGCACTGTCTACCGCCCAAGGACCCAGTAACGCCAAGGACCCGCCCACCGTCGACTGTATGTTCAGATGGATGCGATACCAGGCATAGCCGTAATATCCAGGATGCCCCTTGGCGCTCCAGCCTGGCGCATAGTTTGGAAGTCCCACGTCGCCATCTGTGGCACCGGGCGCTGCCGAGAGATCCATGTGTTGCCATCCGGAATCATCGAATCCGGGATCGGCCCATTGAGCATTGTCGCCCACATGAAACAACCAGGGTCCGTTGAGTCTGACCATCGCTTGGCCGAGATCCACAGCGACAGCTTGGGCCTGTGCCCTAACAGATCCAACAGAAGCCATAAGCAGCAACATTAATGCCAACAAGAAAGCATGCGACTTCATACACGACCTCATATCGAATAACAGGAGTACCGATATCCTGTTCTTGCATTCACTGAGAAAGACGTATTTTTATCCATAACGGCGCGAGGATGTGACCGCGGCGCCACATCATATGACTATGAATAGCATGCCGATGGGAAAGTGCTCTGAATTATTTCTGATTTTTAGCTTTAGGTGAGTTGAGCTAGCCGACACGCACGAAGCCTAGACCCGGAATCCATGGTTTGTCCCCAAAGGTACCCGTTACACGAAATCTTGCTTCGCCTGAAGGCGAGGAGTTTTCACTATCCTCGAGGGGGACACTAAAACTTGCGAGTGAAATCCATAGTCCAATTGGTCTCCCAAGTTGCGCCGTTGTCTGTTGAAAATGCTTGCTCCCAATGGAGCGAATTTGGGCCTGAACAAGACCATAAGAAGCGAACCTTGACCTCAATGCCATTCTGAGTGTCATCCGCGTAGAAGCTGCCAATGCCATCTTTGAAGCGCCCCTTTACCGGCACATCCATCTGGCCAGGGAACCGACCATCCAGCCACCAGATCATCCAAGTGTTCGTGTCCTTGTCGAAGGTACGTAGGGCAACAGCGCGAAACTCCCCGTCCGGGAGCTTGAGTCGATTGTCTTCGAGGTTGCCGAAACCCCCAAGAATCTTCTGCGTCGACATTTCTCCATCGAACTCAGTCCAGTCGGAGCAATTCGCTAGACACTCAGTTAGTCGGCGATGTTTAACAGACCAATCTCCGACAACGAAGTCAAAATCAGTCGGGGCTGAAGATAGGACTGAAAGCGGCATGAGTGTGTTCCCCTAGGTCTAACGCCTAAATTTAGCGGCGCACGTAGCGCGCCCGCGGTAGTGATTAGTCAAGTTTCTATATTACTTTGCCGATTATTCCTGAACTACGCCGCTACGCCTGGCATTCGATCCTGCTCAAAAGCCGGGGAACAGTAAATGTTGAAGAAGCCGGCGCGCGAAGGACTCGCGATTCTCGAAGTCATCTTTTGTTCCGCCAGGTGCCAAGACATGAGCCGCGCTATCGAGTCGTGGGCGGAGTGTGGGGCAATGCTTAACAATTACGGAAGTACACGAACTTGTTAAAAATAATCCTAAGCGGCCGTTCGTCGCTAACATAAACGCTCACCAGAAACGATGAGATAGAGTGGCTCGCGGCACGCCGCCATTCCAAGGCACCTTTCGCGCGGGTGCTGGCTTATGGATCACCAGGGGAATCATGGAGAGCCGCCGCCACCCGTTGAGCCTCGCCCGGATCGGCGGACCGTCCTCACCTTCCCGCTGCCTCCACCTCCACAGAAAAACTGATCACCACCATCAGATTCGAGCCCAGAAACATTTGTGCCAGCCGGCATAAAGATTTTCTCAAGTACATTTCCGGTATCGGGATCCACCCGCCGCACTTCGCTTTCCTCACCTTCCCAGGTGCCGTGCCAAAGTTGGCCTTCTGTCCAGGTTACGCCCGTGACAAAGCGATCCGACTCAATGCTGCGGAGTAGTGCGCCTGTTTCAGGGTCTATTTGGTGGATCTTCCTGTCGCGGTATTGGCCGACCCACAGGGTACCTTCCGCCCAAGCGAGCCCTGAGTCCCCACCGCCACCCGGCGCCGGGATGGTACTCAATACACGTCCGTTCGCCGGATCAATCTTTTGTATTCGGCCCTCAGCGATTTGATACAGATGTGTGCCATCGAATGCAGTACCGGCATGTGCCTGTACATCGAGAGTACGGAGAACCTTACCCGACTTCGGATCGATGGCCATCAGTTTGTCTCCCACAGCGGACCACATTTGCTTGCCGTCGTAGGTGACGCCATGCACGCGGTCCGCATCCGGGAAAGGTCCGAATTCGCTGACGATGTCGGCCGGCGATTTCTTCATGAGACCAGTTTAGTCGCTTGGTAACGAGATCGGGAGTAACAAAGTGGTCGTGATTCCAGGTAACGGTGAGGCTGTCCAGCGACGGGCCGGTCCCCTGCCAAATGTGTGGACTTTGCCGGACGCCGCCAACGAGTCTAGTCCACGTTGCACGGTGCGTTGGCTGGCTCCCAGGGCAAGACCCAGTGCAGAACTCGACCATGATTCGCCGTCCGAAAGCAGTGTGAGCAATGCCGCGTTGTCGCCTTCAAATGGTGGTGCGAGCACGACCACGCGTCGATTCCACCTTGTCGCCAATGCAAATCCGTTTTCGGTCGCATGGATGTCGGCTACGGCCCGCAGTGCCTTGCGCAGACGACCTATCTCAACACGCAGCCGCGTCCGATAGGATTCGTCGGCCTGCTTGCCACGAAAAGTTCGTATCACAAGTGCATTTCTGGATACTTCTCCTGGCCAGGCTTCGGCCAACGCCCGCACCAGACCAAAAAGCACCGGCCGACTGGATAACGAAATTATCGAGTTCCTGTGTCGCACCCGGTGACGGCAGCCGTCCACGATAAATAAATCGCTGGCGAGCAAGGCCTCGACTTCGGCCAATGCCAGCGGCCGTTTTTCATCCCGTGAAACGAGTCGTGCAGCCGGGGCTTTCAGTACCAGTAAAGCGTTTTCGATTTCCGCCACCAAGGCGCTGATTCCCGCTTTCCGCGCTGCCGTCTTTGCCCGTGCCAGGGCTTGTTTAGCCACGGCCGCATGCACACGGCGGATTGCGATCCCCGCTGCCGCTAGTTCATATCCAGCGCGCAATGTCGGAGGCAAGGGCGAAGGTTCGAGTGCGCTTAGAGCGCGTTCAGCCTCATTGAGTTTGCCGATCAAAACCAACCGGCGGATCTGGATAAGCCGCGCATGTGCAGCATTCAAGAAATCCTGGTGCGATTCCAACACCTGCAGTGCGGTTTCAAAGGGCTTCGCGGGCCACCCCAGGTCACGGGACACCAATGCGATTTCAGCCAGGGCGATTACGCATCTCGCGCGAGCGACCGTCTCTTTAGGACTGAATGCTTTAGCAGCGCGTTTTAGCAACGTCTTTGCTCGCTCGAACTCGCCGAGTTGCGCCATCGCGATGCCGCGAAGCGCCAGGGCCGGAGCGTCGTTACGCAGCGCTACACGCTTGAGTGCGCCTAGAAGATCACCGCTTGCAAGTGCACGTCCAGCGGCCGTGATCAGAGAGTCCATCCGAATCCCGCCACACTTGTTACTCACACATTTCGAGGACCGGCACTAGTCTATCTCAGAACCATCAACCAACACGTCGTAGCGAACACTGAACGAACGACGAAGAGTAACTAAAGGAGAATTGCAATGACTCAGCACATTACCGGGACACGTAATGAGTGGCTTGCAGCACGGCTGGAGCTGCTCAAGGCCGAGAAGGATCTGACACGGCGCAGCGATGAACTGGCGCAACGGCGGCAGAAACTGCCGTGGGTTCGTATCAACAAGGAATATCGATTCGAAACCGACGAAGGGAACACCTCGCTCACAGACCTCTTCAGAGGGCGCTCGCAGCTCCTCGTCTACCACTTCATGTTCGGACCCGACTACAAGGCGGGCTGCCCGACCTGTTCGACGATCGCGGATGGCTTCAACGGGTTTGCGATTCATCTCGCCAACCACGACGTGATGTTGTGTGCCGTTTCGCGGGCGCCGCTCGCGAAGCTGCAGGCATACAAAAAACGGATGGGCTGGATGTTCCCGTGGGCGTCTTCGTTCGACGGCGACTTCAACACTGATTTCAACGTCTCGTTCACCGAGCAACAACAGCGCGAAGGTGGTATCGAATACAACTACCTGCGCGAGCCGCCGGCGTCGCAGCTCCCCTTCCAGATGGGCAAGGAAGCCGGCGACCAGGCGCCTCCCGTTCACAACGCCATGATGACGGGAACCGACGTGAACACCTACCTGCGCGAGAGGCCGGGTATGAGCACGTTCGCGCTAGAGGACGGCGCTGTTTATCACGCCTATTCCACCTATGCGCGCGGATTGGACGGCCTCTGGGGCATGTACCAGTGGCTAGACCGCGCGCCGCTCGGGCGCAACGAGACAGGCATGTGGTGGCGGCGAAGTGATGAGTACGACAGGCACTGAACGCCTTTCTTGAGGCAACCGCAGGACCAACGATCATGAAGCCTACTGCTCTCTACCCACTCCAATGGCTGCAGCGCGATGAAAGACTTGCTGCCGTTCGCGCGACCGACTGGTTGTGTCTTGCGGCCGCGCCGACATTTGCAATCATGGCATTACTTTCAGGGATCCATGGCGGCAGCATGCAGAATATGCTCTGCCTGGCTCCAGGAAATGGATGGACTCTCAACGAAATGTGCTTGATGTACCTGTTGATGAGCGCTTTCCATTTGGAGCCTTGGCTGAGATTCATCTCCCGCCGAAGCAACGCTGGCAATCGATAATCTCAAGCCGTTTTGAATAACTGCTCATGAGGATAGCTCTGCCGTGGATCGTTGCGGTGCATCTGGATTAAAACACCTGAAGTCAGTGGGAAAACCGCGGTCTTTCCTTGATGCTTCGATTCTAATAACTCTGATTTATTTCTGATTTTTTCTGGGCGTGCATGGCGTGCAGCGCACAGGGCAACTAGGCTTTGTTTGGTGCGGACCGACCGGGCGCGGCATACGGCACGGATTTGTATCTCAGGCCGCGATCGTCCACTTGAATGCAGAACACAAAGGAGCATGAAAATGTCCATAACTTTGACGAGAGTCATGATCGTTTTGCTGTTGTTTGCAGCGGCGCATGCATACGCCGCGTCATCCACCCAGACGCAGCTGCTCGAGCTGGAGCAAACCTGGCTGCAGGCAGCGCAGAAACGAGATATCCCGGTTCTGCAACGGATACTCGGCGGAGATTATCTGGACATCAATTACCAGGGAAAGCTGCGCAACCGCGCCGATGCGCTCCTCGCGCCCAACCTGCACATGCGACACGTCACCCAAACGCTGAGCGAAGAGAAAGTGCGTGTCTACAGCGACACCGCCGTGGTTACCGGCCGTGGCACGCTGTCCGCCGGTGGTCACGAGCGCGCCACGTGGCGGTTTACCGATGTGTTCGTTAAACAGGCTGGCGAATGGCGTGCGGTCTCATCGCAGGAAACCGCCGAAGCGGATCACTGAACGTCCAGGGTGCTGCGGAAGAACGCCAATGCATCGGCATCGATCTGCCGGTGCTCGGCAACACGATTGACACCCGGCGGATCCGTGCAAATATCGGGAGCCTCTTTGGCGAGTTGCGGAGAGCACGGAGACAAAAACACATAGTGGCCCGCCTTGGGGATCATTTTGATGCCAGCGAGTGTCTTGATCAGAGGGGCGATATGCAGGACGTTGTACTGTGGCAGGAGTACAGGGTCGTCCTGGCCGTAATAGAGATAGACCGGTCGGTTGATGTGTGCGAGTCCTGCCTGGTCGAAGACCATGCTCATCGGCGCCATGACAAAGGCGGCCTTGACCCGCGGATCATCGGTATTACCCCAGCGCGTAAAGTTCTTTTGCAAACCGTCCAGATAATCCATTTCGGTTTTCCCGCTTTGCGCAGCAAGTCTTGTGATGAGGTCGCAGGTTCCAGTGTCACCGGGATGACGCTTGCAGTAAGCGATGAGGCGGTCGAAATGTGGCACCGCGCCCACCAGCAACAGACTGGTGTAGCCACCCATCGAAAAACCGGCAACGCCAATGCGGTCTGCGGAGATCAAGTTTCTCCAGTAAGGGTCGTGTAACAGCATGTTGATCGTGGCCGACACTTGAATCGCCCGTCCGGCCAAGACCGTTAAATGGCCGACACCGCTCGAATCGTGGAAATTATCCTTGGGATGCTCAAGCGTTGCGACGATGAAACCATGACTCGCTAGATAAGTTGCCAAATCATGGTGACCGAGATCGGACCCGCCTTGGCCGTGCGAAATCACCACCAGCGGCTTGGCGCCTGGAACCGGCAGCGTGCCGGCGCTGGCATCAAGCTCGTAGGGTCCGCGCCAGGTTACGCCCTTGGCTTGAGCAGAAGGATAGAACACATAGCCGGGCATGCTGCCGCCATTGACCGGATCGTGGATGGTTATCGTCTTGAAACCGACGCCGGCAGCGGTTTGGGCTAGTGCGGCAATTGGTATCAGGAGTAATGCCAGAGGCAACCAATGCCAAGCGTGCTTTTGAAAAGTACAAATATTCATAGCCAGCTTTACTTCTTCTTGGCCGCTCGCTTAGCGCGTGCGGTGGTGTTGGCTACCACCGCAGCACGGATAAGTTGCGTGAAGGCAGTTGCATTGATCTTCTCGCCTTCATGTAGGTCGATTGCACGCCGCGTGTTGCCTTCGAGGCTGGAATTGAAGAGCTTCTTCGGGTCTTTGAGGGAGGCACCGCGCGCGAAGGTCAGCTTCACCTTGCCCTTGTAGGTCTCGCCGGTGCAAACGATGCCGTTATGCGACCAGACCGGGGTTCCCATCCATTTCCATTCTTCCTGGATCTTGGGGTCGGCCGCGTGGATGAGTTGACGAACCTGCGCGAGCGTCTCGCCACGCCAATCCCCCAGCTCTTTGATCCGCTGGGTGATGTTCGCTGCAGCGGTCTTGCCATTCGATCGGGTTGTCGGCGGCATATTCTCTTCAATCCTGCATTTCGTACACGATGGTGGTCTGAGGCAGCCCAGATTACTTCAGTTTTTCACGCCACACGACAATCTTCACCGATTGGACTTCGTCAACAGCTTATCCGGTTCAATCAAGATGCTATGCCCGTCGAAGTCACCGAGCCAAAGTGTCCGACCAATAGGTAGCGCTACACTGACGTCACCAAAGCCTGAGTGATCCTGTTGGCGCAGCTCGGCTTTCAGCGTCATCGACACCGGATCAATGCTGACAACAGTCCAGCGAACGGCACAAGGTTTGCCGTCAGCATGGGTCCCCGCGCATTCAAATACGGCTTTAGGTGTGGATTGCCGTATACCCGCGGCGATAAGACTTCCATCCCCAGCCCAACGCAGGTTGTCCGGCATGAACGATACATGCAAGCGTCGGGCGGGCGCATGAGGGTGATCGAGATCATACCTCACAATCTCATGACTGGCCCAACCGTTCACATACAGCCAGCGATCGTCAGGGGATAACTCGATCCCGTTCGGTCCCGACATCGCTCCTGTCGGTACGCGGTGATAGCCACCGCCTGGCGTCCACTCCAAAACGACTCCCGAAGGACGCCCGGCATAGAGCTTTGCCAACTTCGAACTGCCAGGCGCGTCACCCTCATCTGTCATGGACGTGACGTAGAAACCTCCGTCGCGCCGTCCGGTGACCGCATTGCCTGCGAAGCCCTTCGGCAAGCGCACACAGCCGAGCCATGCAAGGCTCCCGACATCGCCGGGACGGGAGAATTGGAATATCTCGATTGCTTCGCGGCCGCCGTGGCGCACCACAAACAAACGGTCATGCCCGTTGGCCTCGTGTTTCACACTGAGTCCGTGCGATATAAAAGCTCCGGATGTTTTCAAATCCGGACAAGGATACTGAGGATCCGGCGTTTCAGGCAGTGAAGCCGGATCGATCACCGAAACCTTGCGGGTTTTCGTGTCGATGACATTGAGACCGCCGCCACCGAGACGCGAAACGATGACCTCGGCTCCGTGATTGATCGCGACCAAATCCTCTGGTCCATTGAGCCCACAAACTCGCGTTGAGTTACCGCACGGCTGGACAGCCGTTGATCCGCTTTTTGCCAATGCTGGAAAAGCCACAAGACCACCCACTGACACGGGAAGGGCCAAAACGGCTGCATAGAATCCAATCTTCGTTGTGAGTCGCATAGGTTATCTCTTTCCTTTAGATTGTCTTGGGTAATAGGATTGGCGAGCAACCCGTGTTGATCGCTTGTTGATTCTAACGATAATCCAGAAACCACCTGGCAGTCCTGATGCGCACCTCGGTTTCAGACATCGGCTTGTTTGACCAACCATGGGACATACCTGGAATTAGCACCAGTTGAAGCCGCTCTGCGCTTTTCTTTTCACGGTAGTACGGTAGCAAGCTTTCCTGAAGAGCTTTCGCTGGCTTGGACGTGAGTAGGGCATCGTCATCACCTTGCATGATCAGCAGCGCTGTTGGCGGATCCCCGCGTGCAATATCCGCAGCATGACGAACCGCATCCGTTTGCTCAGCCAGCGAGCGGGATGCGTGCGTCCACGCATAGGGATGTTTTGTCGCGCGCTCCAGCGCATTGACCGAGGCGCTCAGTCCAGTGGACGCGTTTAGCAACACAGCCGCGCTCACGGCGACATGATTCTGAGCCAATGCTATCAGTACTGCGGCACCACCGGCAGAGAACCCGAACAAGCTGATGCGATCGCCCGATCGCATACAGCCACGCTGCCGCAGGGCAGCAACAACGGAAGGAAGTTCGTTTGCAGCACCAAGCACAGCTGGTTTGAACAACAACATGGCAAAGTCCTTCGCCTGCCTGCGCACCAGCTCATCCGTTCCGCCAACGGGTGAACGCGCACCGAAGAGGGGAAGTCCCAAATACACTTTTATCGCGGGTACATCATCCAGCGGCAGTGCGTTCATCAGCGCGCGTTTGTTTGCAGGTGGGCCAAAGCCATGCCATAGAACGATGGGTGGCCGGGTGACGTTCGGTGGCACACGAAGAACCGCCGGTACTCCACCCAGCTTCGTGTCGACGATTACGATACCACTGCCCGCTTGCCGTATTGGGTTGCAATGGAACGTTCCGTTGGCATCTATTAGCTCGTGTACCGCAGATGCCGACGCATTCGCCGAGGCCGAAGTGCTCAACACAACAGCCGCGCTGATAAGCAGCAACGTGAGCAAATACCGCGACAAACACAATTTAGTATTGTGATTCTTCACGATTGCTCACACTCATTGATATACTTCAAATTATAACTCCTCGATAGTTACAATCATTTTTGTTGGCAACGGTTCCCACGTGGGAATGAAGCACGATCTACACTTTGATCTGCATCTGCACCAACCAAACAAGCGATAGAAGTTAAAGTCCAGTCACTGAGATTGTGATGGATATACGGCGCTCGGTGATTGCGCGTAAAGGCACGCTCACTCGAACCATCTAATACTTGAGGTGAGCTACGTTCGGGCTATCACGCAACCGCTTGGACAAATTGTTAGACACTGCCCTCAGACTCCACGACGAGGATGCGTGCCTGACCGATTGGATGGGCTACATGCTCGGTACCGACAGAGGCATAGAAGATGTCACCGGTTTCCAGCACGGTGGAGTGCTCTTCCCCATTTTCGCGGTAGTGCATCTGGACGCGCCCATCCAGAACGGCGAAAACCTCCTGTCCATCATTGACGTGCCACTTGTATGGCGTGTCCGTCCAATGAAGGCGCGTGGTAATTCCCCCCATGTTGGCAATCTCGAGTGCATCCCAGGGACGGCTGCCAGTAAACTCTCTTGCTCGGATGATTTTCATGGATTTAATTACCTACATGTTGGCCATGAGCGGCCTTGTGGGCAGTTGCCTCAATCTCAATCTTCATGCGCGGGTCCAGGAGACCAGCGGAGAGCATTGTGGCCGCCGGGCGCACCTCACCGAGGTATTGCTGCAGTACTGGCCAGCATGCCTCAAAGTCAGCGACGTCGGGCAAAATGTATCGGATACGAACAATATCCGACAAGTCTGCCCCAGCTTCATGCAGAGCGTGCTGGATGTTCTTCAGGCACTGTTCAGCTTGTTCGACAACGTCGGTTGAGATTGACATGGTCGAGTAGTCGAACCCGGTCGTTCCGGAGACCAGGATCCAGTCACCATCGACGACGACTGCTCGAGAGTACGCGATCTGCCTCTCAAACGCTGAGCCAGAACTAATACGGGTTATAGACATACGATCTTCACTTATACCTATTAAACTACAGTCACGGCTGAGACCAATCGTGATGCACAATAGTTCAGCGCACACCACTCGGCCCAGTAATCCACCAGCACCGGCAGCTCTGATTGGAGTACTTGCGCGTCGAAATTCGATGTATCGGTTTGACAGTCAGTTTCATTCATAAAGTCGCCTTGGTTTTACTGTCGCTGCTTGCGGGTAACCTTGGCCTTTCCCCGATTGTCCCCGTTACGCTGGGGCTTTATTGAACATGAATTGTTGGGCTTCCTTCGTCAGCCCAACCTACGCTTGCAAACCGCTTATTATTCTCCCAGTTCTTTTTCAAGGTCGGCGGTCTCCAATTCGAACACGTGGTCATCGTAGTCGAAGAAGTACAAAGCGGTATTGCCGCGCGCCCTTATGGACTCACGTCCCATGGCCTGAAGTTTGACCACGGTAGCTTCGAGGATGTCCGGCGTGGCGTGAAAGGCGATGTGATCGCCGGTCCACTTGCGTTCTACATTCGCGGCAACCAGCACCACCCAAATGCCTCCCAGTCTGACGAATGTTTCGAGGTGACCATCGTCGTCCTTGCGCTCCAGCACGCGCGCGCCGAAGAGATATTGAAAGAGTTTCGCCGTCCTGGCGGGGTCTTTTACTGTAAGAGCTATGTGGCTGATCGATTTGAGCATGGGTCACCTCAACGTGTTTCCGCAGAAATGCACCAGAAAAAGGCTGACGTCCACATTTTTCCTATTGGCTATCGCGGGACAGGAGTTCTATTTCCTGCCCCGCCTACTCGTGAAAACTTCTGTCGGTGGAACTGTGGTCTGTCCCTGAGGTATCCCCACATCTTGCTGCGATCATAGGGGGTGTGCAAGCAGAGCACGTAATTGTCGTGTAGCGACGGCGAGCGGCAGAGATAGTTGAGCTTGGCTGCGACGCAGCGTTTCCCACCCCAG
>JBOIBD010000049.1:0-15487 GCA_050739415.1 Gammaproteobacteria bacterium
ATGCAACGCTGATTGACTCGTTAGCTTCGATCAATCTTTCTGTTATCCAAACATCAGAAGGATAACTTTTGCCAATGAGTTCTTCCGGGTGAGCGCGAGTCCACTCAATGAGATCAAAGAGTTTCCCATCGAATTGTCTGGTAATAAAGCCAGCACAACGACTGGCGATATTTACCAGCTTGCCCACCAAATCCGAATTCACCCGCTGGATGAAGTCATCCATGTTCAGGTCAATGTCCTCAACGCCGGAACCGAGTTTGGCAGCGAAGTAATAGCGCAGATATTCTGGATTGAGATAATCGAGATAGGAGCGTGCCTTGATGAAAGTGCCACGGGACTTGGACATCTTCTGGCCGTTGACGGTGAGGAAGCCGTGGGCATACACCGCGGTGGGTGTGCGGAAGCCGGCGCCATGCAGCATCGCCGGCCAGAACAGCGTGTGAAAATAGGTGATGTCCTTGCCGATGAAATGGTACAGCTCGTTCTTGCTGTCCTTGCCCCAGTAATCGTCGAAGCGCAGTTTGCCGCCGGGATTCTTTTTTGGGTCATCACACAGGTTCTTGAAGCTCGCCATGTAACCGATAGGCGCATCGAGCCAGACGTAGAAATACTTTCCGGGCGCATCGGGAATCTCGAAACCGAAGTAGGGCGCATCGCGGGAGATGTCCCAGTCCTGCAATCCTGCCTTGAACCATTCGTCCAGCTTGCGGGTCACGGCTTCATGCAGGTGACCGGCACGGGTCCATTTGTGCAGCATGTCCTCGAAATCACTTAGCTTGAAAAAATAATGCTCGGATTCCTTCTCTATAGGCCGGGTGCCGGAAATCACCGAGACCGGATTCTTGAGGTCTGCAGGCGAATACGTAGCGCCGCAATTCTCGCAAGCATCGCCATACTGGTCTGGCGTACCACAACGCGGGCAGGTGCCCTTGATGAAACGGTCCGGCAGGAACATCTTGGCCTGCTCGTCGTAGAACTGGCGAATGGTGCGCACCGTGATGTGACCAGCGTCCTTGAGACGCTTATATATAAGAGTCGCCAGCTCGCGGTTTTCGGGGGAGTGAGTGGTGTAATAGTTGTCCACGCTGATATGAAAATCATTGAAATCACGCTTGTGCTCAACGAGCGTGCTCGCCACCAGTTCCTCGGGCGTGATGTCCAGCTCACGGGCTTTGAGCATGATGGGCGTGCCGTGGGCGTCGTCGGCGCACACAAATATGCATTCATTGCCACGCAGACGCTGGAAACGTACCCAGATATCGGTCTGGATATATTCCAGCATATGGCCCAGGTGGATCGGCCCGTTGGCGTAGGGCAGCGCGCTGGTGACCAGAATTTGACGTGGTGTTGTGCTCATCAGCCTATGGATTTCATTGAAGGGTACCTCTAGAAATTGATCATTTGCTTTCTGGTGGCGTTAGAAATGACCTCGGAAGCCTCATGTACTAGCGTGTACACTCCGGTTCCTCGGTCATTTCTGCCTACCCAGAAACCAAAGTCTCTAATTTTTAGAAGTGCCCTGAGATTATTCGATGGCGGCGATTGTTCCGCTCCGGGTGAAAGTATGCCATAGACGGCGCGATACCTGTGGTCTATCGGGGGAACCAATGGTCGTCAATGCTAAAATGCGGACTCATTTGCCAAGCACTATCCATGAACGAAGTTTCCCGCGAACAGATTGAAACCGCTTTGCGCGGCTGGAAAGAGTCTTATCTGGGCACGGACCTGGTGTCCGCCAATGCGGTGCGCGATATCCGCGTGCAGGGCAATTGCGTGACAGTGGACGTGGAGCTGGGCTTCCTCTCGGGCAACTATCCTTCGCAACTCGCCGCGAGGCTGCGTGAGCATCTGCGGAAACTGCCCGGTGTACACGAGGCCGAAGTGCAGGTCGGCACGCAGATTCTCTCCCATGCGGTGCAGCGCAATCTCACACCGCTCAAAGGCGTGAAGAACATCATCGCCGTGGCCTCCGGCAAGGGCGGCGTAGGTAAATCCACCGTGGCCGTAAATCTGGCGCTGGCGCTGGCCTCGGATGGCGCGCACGTGGGCATGCTGGACGCGGACATCTATGGTCCAAGCCAGCCACGCATGCTGGGTCTCAAGGGCCGGCCTTCCAGTAAGGACGGTAAACGCATCGTGCCGATGCTGGGCCACGGCATTCAGTGCATGTCCGTTGGGTTTTTGGTGGACGAGGAAACGCCCATGGTGTGGCGCGGTCCCATGGTTACCCAGGCGCTCATGCAGTTGATCGGCGACACCGACTGGCAGGATCTGGATTATCTCGTTGTGGACATGCCGCCCGGCACCGGCGACATTCAATTGACGCTGTCTCAGCGGGTACCAGTGTCCGGTGCGGTGATCGTCACCACGCCGCAGGAAATCGCGCTTTTGGACGCGCGCAAGGGACTCAAGATGTTCCAAAAAGTGGAAGTAGGCATCCTCGGCATCGTGGAGAACATGAGCACCCACGTGTGTACGAACTGCGGTCACGAGGAACACATCTTCGGTGCCGGCGGCGGCGAGCGCATGGCGGCACAGTACGGCGTGCCGTTTTTGGGCAGCCTGCCACTGGATTTGCGCATCCGCGAACAGACCGACAATGGCAATCCGACGGTGGTAGCCGAGCCGCAGGGTACAATCGCACAACGTTACCGGGATATCGCGCGTCGTACTGCGGCACAATTGGCATTGGCAGGGAAAGAGTATGCGGGCGCATTTCCGAAGATTATTATTGAGGAGTAGGAGCGCCGGTCTCCAGTGCGATAGGTTCTGAATCGCGGTCGGAACGACCGCTCCTACATATATGACCTGGGGTACCCATGACAATCAAATCCGACAAATGGATCCGCCGCATGGCGGGACAACACAAGATGATCGAACCGTTCGAGCCGGGGCAAGTGCGTCAGAATGGCGGCGGCAAGATTGTGTCCTACGGTACCTCCAGTTACGGCTACGACGTGCGCTGCGCCGACGATTTCAAGATATTCACCAATATCAACAGCACTATTGTAGACCCGAAGAATTTCGATGCCCGCAGCTTCGTGGATTTCAAGGGTGAGTGCTGCGTCATCCCGCCGAATTCCTTTGCCCTGGCGCGCACCGTGGAGTTTTTCCGTATCCCGCGCGATGTGCTGGTCATCTGTCTTGGAAAATCCACCTACGCCCGCTGCGGCATCATCGTCAATGTCACTCCGCTGGAGCCGGAATGGGAAGGTCATGTGACACTGGAGTTTTCCAACACTACGCCGCTACCCGCGAAGATCTACGCCAACGAAGGCGTGGCCCAAATGCTGTTCTTCGAATCCGATGAAGTTTGTGAGACGAGCTACAAGGATCGCGGTGGGAAATATCAAGGCCAGAAAGGCGTCACGCTGCCGAAGACTTGATTACTTTATTGTTTTGCGACTTTAACTTCACCTATGCATAACTTAACGCAGTATTAACGGAGCACGCAGCTATGCCTCAATGCCAGTGGTGTAAGACATCTGGTTCGAATATGCGTAAATGCAAGAAGTGTAATATGATTTACTGTCGTAATTGTGCGAACAGAGGTAATGGTCCATATCCAAAAGTAGCCGCAAACAAATGTCCTCATTGCGGAGCAATGGATTCAAGCACATCACCCTAGTATGAACCGCGATCAAATCCAAGCGCTATTCAAAGCTGAATTTGCATCCTTGGCGTTAAGGTTCGCCGTTTATGATCTACCGCTTGGCATGGCCGATTCCGCAACAGAAGATTACATTTCCATGCCAGGTGTCTATGTTTTCTGGCATTCGAAACGTGGTGTTATTAAGGTTGGTCGCAGTTTAACCAATTCGAGGAAGCGTGCCTTAGAGCATATTCTAGCGAATACTGGCGGAAGTATGTCTGCGCTTAAGGGTGATGTCGAAGCGAGGCTTTTGCTGTTTAATCTCCGCAACACAGAGGATAGCTACTGGGCAGCGGCGCTGGAGATCTTTTTTGAAGATAAGCTAAAGCCAGAAATTCGATCGCGTCGGACAGGCTAGATAAGCGCGTAGGTTGGGGTGAGTCTGCGAACCCCAACGTAATCAAATCCAATTGTTGGGCTTCGTTAACTCAGCCCAACCTACTTTGTTGTGTCGAATTTGATTTCCGTCAGCACGAGGCTGATAGTGGACTTTCCGGGCTCGGTCTGCTCCATTTGTACTGGCAGATATTCTAGCTTAGGCGCGAGCCAGAAGGTGCTGACGCGATCCTTGTGGGGGTCACGGCGGGCGATCACCACTGTCTCGTAATAGCCGGCAGGTGTCCTCAAGTCAGTATTGTCCTGGCGCAGCATGTGATAGACGTTCACTTCGTTGTGGTACAGAACCGGGTAATTTTCCACATCCCGGCCTGCTTCCAGGTCCATAGAGAGCGCTAACTGCGCCAGTAGCCGGTCATAGGTACCGGATTTAATGGGCAGGGTTTTTTGCTTCCCGTCTTCCGTGGTGTGCGCGACACCCTTTGCCCAATCGAACTGGATGACCTGCTTTTCATGCTTGCCATTGCCAGTGTGGTCGTAGGTATATTGGAGCGGCTGCAGTTTGCCATTCGTTAGTTTGAAATGGCTGGTTTCCGTGACTGCGTCACTGCGGAACAATGCCACCAGTCCTGCGGCCTTGGTCACGGATTGATAGGTGTAAGTCCCATCTGTGTACTTTATAATTGAGAACGTGGCATTGCCGGCCGTCAGCGAACCTAATCCGACCGAGTAGCTGGCCTCGTAAAGAGGCACCTCATTAGCATTTTCCTGAGCCTGGACTGTGCTGGTTAATAGCAGCGCCGCCAACATTGCGTTCATGAAGATTGGTTTTCTGCTTGTCATGATTTTTACCCCTGTGCCGGCAGGATAATTGGCGCCGTCAGGTGTTTGCCATCTACAACCGCCTGGACATCATCCAGGTGCAGTTGCCTACGCGCGAACCAGCCGATGACCTCAGGATACAGCCGGTGTTCCTGCTGCAATACCCGTGCACGCAATGAGGCTTCAGTGTCGCCCGGCCGAACTTGCACTTTAATCTGGGCGATCACCGGCCCGTTGTCCAGTTCCTCGGTAACGAAATGCACGCTGCAGCCGTGTTCCTTATCATGCGCTTCGAGTACGCGTCGGTGCGTATGCACACCTTTGTACTTTGGCAACAGTGCCGGATGAATGTTCAATAACCTGCCTCGGTGATGTTGCACGAAGCCATTACTCAGGATGCGCATGAATCCGGCTAGTAACACCAACTTCGGCGCATAACGTTCAATGATTGTGATCAAGGCTGCGTCGTATTCGTCGCGATCGGTATTCGCGGCGGCGAGAATCACATGCACCGGGATGTTCGCAGCTACAGCGCGGTGCAAACCCGGAGCATCCGCGCGGTTGCTGATGACGGCACGCACGCTTGCAGGTAGCGTGCCCTGCGTGCACTGATCGAGTATAGCTTGGAGATTGGTACCTTCGCCGGAGATAAGCACTACCAGCGGCAAAAGCGCGGGGTTCGCATGTTGCTGCGTCATCAGCGGATGACGACACCTTCGCCGCCGCGCACCACACGACCGATTTGCCAAGCCTGTTCACCGGTTGCATGCAGCAAGGCGAGTGTGCGTTCTGCATCCTCCTGCGCCACGCACAGGACCATGCCAATGCCCATGTTGAACGTGCGGTACATTTCCTGTTCGGAAATATTGCCTTGCTCTTGCAGCCAATCGAATACGGCAGGCCGCGGCCACGACTTTGCTTCTAGCGTCACACTCAATCCGTCAGGGATCACACGCGGGATGTTGTCCAGCAGACCGCCGCCTGTAATATGCGCCAAAGCATGCAGTGGTATCTGTTTCATCAAGGCCAGCAGGGGCTTGACGTAGATGCGTGTGGGCGTCAGCAACACGTCAATCAGAGTCTGGCTGCCAAGTTGCTGATTGAATTTCGTGCTACTTACTTCCAACACCTTGCGGATCAATGAGTAGCCATTGGAATGTGGGCCGGAGGAGGCGAGGCCGATGACAGCATCCTCGACCGCGACCTGGCTGCCATCAATGATTTTCTGTTTTTCCACCACGCCCACGGCGAATCCCGCGAGATCGTAATCTTCACCTTGATACATGCCGGGTAGTTCCGCGGTTTCACCGCCGACCAGCGCACAACCTGCCATTTCGCAGCCGCGTGCGATGCCGGTGATCACAGATGCGGCGGTGTCCACATCCAGTTTGCCACTAGCGTAGTAGTCCAGAAAGAACAGCGGTTCGGCGCCGGAAACTACGATGTCATTGACGCACATGGCCACGAGATCAATGCCGATGCTGCCGTGACATCCTGACTCGATGGCCAGCCTGAGTTTGGTGCCGACGCCGTCGGTGCCGGACACCAGGACCGGCTGCTTGTAGCCCAGGGGAACTTCCACCAGCGCACCGAAGCCGCCGATACCACCCAGCACCTCGGGTCGACGGGTGAGTTTGGCGGCCGGTTTGATGCGTTCCACCAAGGCATCGCCGGCGTCAATATCCACGCCTGCATCGCGGTAGCTGAGGGTTTTCTTCGAATTCATGGGCATTCCCGAAGCCTGAATATAGTAGTGATCACTCGCCGGATAGTGCCTCCAGCCTGTATATTCTACACAGGCAGACGTGGGACATGCGCCCGGTCGTTATTTCAGATATGGAGGAGTGCGTGAAGACAGTGCGCGCGGGGCTATGCGGTTTCCTGAGCGCTGTGTTGCTATGCATGAGCATGGCAGCGCAGGGCGCTGTGGTCGCGGGTCTATATGAAGCGAGCGTGCCAGTGCCGGATCAATCCGCTGCCGCACGCAGCGTTGCTTTGCAACAAGCGCTGGCCGCGGTGCTGGTGAAGATAACCGGCGAACGCACCGCCGGCGGGGTACCGGCGTTGGCGAATCTCATCCAGGATCCCAGCCAATTCCTGCAGCAATACCGTTATGAGCAGGCGCCTGTGAACGGCAGCGCCACGCCCGCAACGTATTATGATTTGACTCGAACCGGCGCCCCCGCCATTGCACCCACGGGTTTGCTGCTGTCGGCAAAATTCGATCCGGAAGTTGTGAACCAGGCGGTACGCGGAGCGCACGAACCGCTGTGGGGCCAAGAGCGGCCGGTGACGCTAGTGTGGCTCGCCTTGCAGGAGGGCTCCAAGCAGAGCATCGTCTCTTCCGGTAATAATTCCACCAGTGTGCAGGCCATGAATAGCGCTGCCAGCCAGCGCGGCGTGACTTTGATTTTTCCGACTATGGATGCGGTGGACCAACAGGCTATCGGTTTTCCTGACATCTCGAATGATATAACCGAACGTATTCAGCAGGCCTCGCGGCGTTATAAACCAGACGCCATTCTGGTCGGCAACATTTACATGACCACGCCGGGACAATACGCTGCCCGCTGGCAGCTCACCGCCGGTGCTCAATCACAATCCTGGACCACGCCACCTGCTGATCTAGCCAGCGTGGCGGCTGATGGTGTCCAGACCACCGCGGATCATTATGCACAATGGTTTGCTGTCGCCGCCAACGCCCTAGGCACGAACGGGATAACCGTGAGCGTGAGTGGTGTTACCGACGTTGCGGCTTATGCGAAAGTACTGGCGTATCTGAGCGGACTCACGCCAGTGAAAAGCGCGCAAGTAACACAGGTAAATAACCAGACTGTGTATTTCAGCCTGGACACACGCGGTGACCTCAGCAATCTTCAACACGCAGTGCTGCTGGGCGGCCTGCTGAAACCTGCGGCCTCGGCGGCTGCAAGCTCGGTTTTGCCGACTACTGCATCCCTGCAATTTCAATATGTACCGTGAACGGACGCTGGATACCGAATACCATCAGTATCACGCGCATGGCGCTGGTGGCGCCAGTCGCCTGGAGCATCGTCCAGCGCGAGGATGAAACGGCACTCACCCTGATAATCATTGCGGGGCTGAGCGACGCTCTGGATGGGCTACTGGCCAAGCGCTTCGGCTGGACGACGCATGCCGGTACTGTATTGGACCCGTTAGCCGACAAGACATTTTTGGCTGGCAGCTTTATCGCTGCCGTTTGGGCGGGATTGATTCCCTTATGGGTTGCGGTGATCGTGATTGGGCGGGATGCCGTCATTGTGGCAGGCGCGCTCATATATCATTGGCGTGTGGGATATTTCAGACCCCACCCGAGTGCACTCAGCAAGGTCAATACCTTCCTGCAACTGCTGCTGGTGCTGGCAGTCGTAGGTCGGCATTACACCGAGGGCGTGCCCAAGGGCGTAGTTATGACGTTGGTGATTGCTGTCACCATTACCACACTCACCAGCGGCTTGGACTACTTCATACGTTGGGGGCGGCGTCTGGCACATGCACCCACAAGGAATCCAATATGACTGCTACGCAGAAAATTTCGACCGTAACCATCGTAGTGATCGTCGCCGTGCTGATCCATTATCTGCGGCCCATCCTCACGCCATTTCTGGCGAGTTTCATTCTCGCCTACCTGGGCAGCCCATTGGTGGATCGGCTGGAGCGCTGGAAATTCCCGCGCACCGCTGCGGTGCTAGCAGTATTTGTACTCACACTAGTTATTCTGGCGCTGATCCTGGCTTTGGTGATACCCATGGTAGTGCGTGAGATCGCCACCTTGTTTACGCATGCACCGGATGCGGGCACTTGGTTTCAAGCGCATATGCTGCCTTGGCTGACGCAACATCTTGGCCTGCAACCCGGCGCGCTCGCACCGGAAAAGATCATGCAACTGATAAGTTCCAACTTCTCTTCGGTGGGCAAGCTCGCTGGGACTGCCCTGATTACCGTTTCGAGTTCCGGGCTCGCCGTATTTGAATTCTTCATAAATTTGGTCCTGATTCCGGTAGTTACTTTCTATTTACTGCGCGATTGGAAAAAAATGATACGCGGCATCGCGGCTGTGGTGCCGCGTTCCGTGGCACCCACCGTCACACGGCTGGCACGGGAGTGCGACAGCGTGTTGGGTGCCTTTCTGCGCGGGCAATTATTGGTGATGGCGTGTCTGGCGATTTTTTATAGCATCGTTCTGTCTCTGATCGGTCTAGACAATGCTGTCGCCATCGGTGTGGTCGCCGGGATTCTGAGTTTTGTGCCCTATCTCGGCATCATCACCGGTATTGCGCTGGCGTTGCTCACGGCCTTGTTGCAGGGAGGCGGCTGGCTGCTGTTGTGGGTAGTGATCATATTCATCGTCGGGCAGCTGCTATCGGATCTGGTACTCACGCCGCGGCTCATCGGCGAACGCATTGGCCTGCATCCAGCGCTGGTGATTTTCGCGATTCTGGTCGGTGGTGCGCTTTTTGGTTTCGCCGGAATTTTGCTCGCGCTGCCAGTAGCCGCCGCCTGTACGGTGCTAGTGCGTTATGCCCGTGAACGGTATATCGAGAGTCAACTTTATCAGGGTGGTGGCACACCATGACGGTCGCTGGCATGAGCAGCCAATTACCGTTGCCTATCACGCTGGATGAGGGTGCCACGTTTGAAAATTTCCATGCGGCAGGGAATCAGGCGGCAGTAGAAGCCTTGGCGGGATTGGCGCGTCGGGGCGGCGAACGCGTGCTTTTTTTGTGGGGAGGAGACGGGCGCGGGAAGTCGCATCTGCTGCAGGCCGCGTGCCGGCTTGCCAATATCAGCGGCCGTCGCGCCATCTATCTGCCCATGAGTCAGGCGGTGTTGCTGGACCCAGAAGTCACGGACAACCTGGACAGTTACGCCTTGGTGTGCGTGGATGATATCCAGCGCATCGCTGGTATCGAGCCTTGGCAGCGCGCACTGTTTGTATTGTTCGATGCACTGGCTGCAAAGGGCGGTAGTTTTGTGGCGACGGCACGCACCGCCCCGAATGCCATCAAACGCCTGTTGCCGGACCTGGCGTCACGGCTTGCCTGGGGCCCGGTATTTCAGTTGGGGCCGCTCACAGACGAGGAAAAGATCGTGGCGTTGCAGCAACGCGCCTCCCGGCGTGGCTTTGAATTGCCCGATGAGACAGCCAGGTTCCTACTCAAACGTCAACAGCGCGATATGCATAGCTTGTGCAGCTCACTCGATACATTGGATGCCGCTTCAATGGTAGCGCAACATCGATTGACACTGCCGTTTGTAAAACAATTTCTCGATAAACGCTAAGTGTCTGCTAGCCTGGTTGACGGCGGCCACGCAACGCTGCACTCGTGGCCGTGAACAGCAGCAGACTGAGGAAAATCTCGACAGTGCCAAAGCCAGTATCGGTTTTGCTGGTAAGCGTGACCGTAATTCCTTGGGCAAAATAACCCAGCGAGATAAATCCGCACCACACAAAGCCGCCTTTAAGATTGCGCAATACAAAAAAGCTCACGATTACCAGAGGCACCAAGGCGAGTATCAGCCAGACAATGCGTTCCTGCATGCCTGCGTGCGTTAGGAAGCCGAGCCAAAGCAACAGCCAGAGCCCCAGTACAGTCAACGCGGCCAGGGTTAGACTGCGGCTGTTGAAACGCAGGTTCACTTTGAGCTCAGGCGGCGCGCCACATCCGCCACGCGCACACCCAGTGCCTGACAAAGCTTTTTTTCCGTGTCGCTGAGCGGGTAGTCGCTGTTGATGCCGGCAAGATGGCTGGGGCCGTAAGGTGTACCGCCTGCCGTGGTTTCCATCAACTCGCGCTCGGTGTAAGGCATGCCGACGATCAGCGTGCCGTGATGCAGCAACGGCAACATCATGGACACAAGCGTGGTCTCCTGCCCGCCGTGCAGACTACTGGTGGAGGTGAATACGCCGGCTGGTTTTCCGGCTAGCACGCCTGACAGCCACAGCGCACCGGTGCCGTCGAAGAAATATTTAAGCGGCGCGGCCATATTGCCGAAGCGCGTTGGACTGCCGAGGATCAATCCCGCACATTCCCTGAGATCATCATGAGTGGCATACAGTGGACCGGATACTGGAATACTGTCTTCCACGGCCTCCGAAACCGCAGATACAGCCGGTACCGTACGCAAACGCGCACGCACGCCCTTCACGCTTTCTACACCGCGGCATACCTGCCGCGCCATTTCTGCGGTGGCGCCATAGCGGCTGTAATACAAGATCAGAATTTCCATTCAGAGTATGTCCAGCACGGATTCCGGCGGACGTCCGATACACGCCCCTCCGTTGGCGAACACCACAGGGCGCTGGATCAGGATTGGGTCGGCGTGCATTGCCTCAATAAGTTGCATGCGCGTGAGTTCTGGATTGTCCAGATGATGCTCGCTGTATGCAGCTTCGTTGCTGCGTATGAGTTCGCGAGGCTGCAAGCGCAATAATGTGAGTGCTCGCTCAATTTCCACTGGCTGCGGTGGTATTTTGAGATATTCGATGATCCGGATTTCTTTGTAGCGTGATTGCAACAGTGCCAGAGTTTCACGCGATTTCGAGCAGCTTGGATTATGCCAGATTGTGACTTTTTCCATACGCATGATCCGGGCATGGGTGAACTGGGCGTGTTTCACTATAACTCAGTCAAGGGTGCTTGACGGCTTCGCGGTCCGTTGATAGCGTGCTGCGAATTTCTTGGTCACAGCCTGTTTTTCACCAAGTGCATAGAAAGAAATTCATGTTCATACGGCTCGCGGTATTGATTACCGCGCTCGTACTCGCAGCCTGCGCAAGTGCGCCGGTGCAGGAGATCAGCAATGCCCGCCAGGCAGTGGCGGCAGCCCAACAAGCGGGCGCAGACCAGACGGCGCCCACACAAATGGCTGAGGCCCGGAGGCTGCTGCAAGCCGCGCAGGCAGCCTTGGACGTAGGAGACTTTAGTACCTCCCGACAGGATGCTTTGCATGCGCACGATGAAGCCGTGAAAGCCTTGCGAATTAGCCAGCGACAAGGCTCTTCCGGCACCTCTCCCCCCTGAATTTCCCGTATTTTCCATATGTTAAGGCTGATAGCTCGCTTGACCCGAAGCTGGCAGGGCGTTACCCTTTAGCACCCGATTTTCAGGCCCGTCAAGCGGTTTCAGCATTTTTCCACTGTCAAAACAACACAAGGGTTGGAGACCAATACCATGATCAAGAATTACACCAAGCACCTCGCCATAGTGGTGCTCACTGCCGGTATCGCCGTCGGTTGTGCTACCCATAAAGTTCAACCGGTTGCGGCTGCCATGCCCACGGGTCCGAATGCGGCAACTACTCAGGCGATCGCAGATGCCCAAGCGGTGATCAACGGCGCACAAGCACCCTGCACCGATACGGGAGATGCTTCGGCACTACTCGCTCAGGCGACGGCGGCCGGTCAGGCTGGTGATAACGCCAAGGCCCAGCAGCTGGCAGCCCAGGCCAAGCAGGATGCAGAAACTGCGATCAACGATTGCTACATGAGCCATGCCAAGGATCTGCTTACCCAGGCTCAGGGATATACCAACCTGAACGCCGATCAGCAGAATCGTTTAAATGAGGGTCAACAGGACATCAACAATAATCAGGGTAAGCCTGCTTATGATGTGCTGAGCGCACTGGTAGCTGAACTGCAGGCCGCCAAATCCACATACACCGTGGTGAAGGGCGACAGCCTGTGGCGCATTTCCGGCAAGTCCGATGTTTACGGTAATCCCTTGGAATGGCCGCTGATTTTCAAGGCCAATTCGGATTCCATCAAGCACGCGGATATGATTTTCCCGAAGCAGGATCTCAACGTGGTGACCAACCCATTGAAGACCAACGTGGATTCCGCTACTTGGTATGCCCAGCATCGCGGTGCGTGGAAAAACCACAAGGCCGATCATCGCGACCAGCGCTGGTTGAACGGTGACTTAGCTGCGCCGGCTTCGAGCATGGCTCCGTCTTCAAGCGGTTCCAGCATGTCAATGCCAGCCTCCAATTCTGGAACTTCGGCACCGGCGGCTCCTTCCTCAACGCCGGCTCCTGCAGCTGCGACAAACTAATCCGCATACGCGGGATAATGCTGGTAAACAAGCAGCAATAACTTTTATTCTTGAGGGCCCTTCGGGGCCCTTTCCTTTTATGCCATGCTGCCGATGACCGTCTGCAAACACTGTTTTGTCACAGGCCGTGTGCAGGGTGTGTTCTTCCGTGCCAGTGCGGCCCGGCGCGCGCGCGAGCTCGATGTCACGGGGTATGCCATAAACCTGCCGGATGGGCGTGTGGAAGTGTTGGCCTGCGGTGAAGTTGGAGCGGTAAAAGAATTCTGCGATTGGCTCTGGCAAGGGCCGTCGGCAGCACGGGTGAGAGAGGTAGTGGTCCGCGAAGTGCAATGCCTGGATGTGCCGAGGAATTTTGTTATCCGGTAATTATCCAAACTCCGCGTTGCTTTAATTCCAGCTCCATTTCCGGCTGAGCGCTTTCAGCACCCGATCGGAGTAATCAATGCCGACCGTAGCGCCGTTATAACGTTGCAGCGCCTCGCGGATATCGCCATGGGATTTGCCCAGATAGTACTTCAAGATCGTACAGCCGAGCCGTAAATTGGTGGTCTCATGGAAGAGGTTGCCATTTGGTTGGCCGCTCAATTTTAGCCAGAATGGCATGATTTGCATGAGCCCGCGGGCGCCGGCATGTGAGACGGCGAAACGGTCGAAGTCACTTTCCACATTGATGATGGACAGCACCAGTTCTGGTGAGACGCGGGCGCGGGTGGCTTCCTCATGGATCAATTCCAGCAGTGCCAGACGTTTCCCGAGGTCCGGAATCGTCGGGCTCAGGCGGTTCGACATGGTCATGAGCCAAACCTGGGCGTCGTATTTGTCCGTGAAGCTGGTGTTGTCGACGGCTGCTTTCTTAACCAGCGCAATCAGATCCGGGCTGGGTGGGATGAATTTCTGGGCCAGAGCCGGCGCACTTGCCAGCAGGCCTGAGCACAGCAATAGCAAAGTCAGAGAGCGTCGCATCAGGTCAATGGCGAGGCGGTCTGCACGTGTTTCTTGAGGAATGCCAGCAATTCTCCTCGCGGCACATCCTGACTTTCTGTATCGCGACGGCCTTTGTATTCCAAGTATTTTAATTTGTCGACGCCGAGACCGCGTTCCGAGAGTACCAGGCGATGGGGAATACCGATGAGTTCGGCATCGGCAAACATGGGGCCAGGTCGCAGTGGCCGGTCGTCCAGCAGCACTTCGTAACCGGCATCGGTGAGTTCCTTGTACAACAATTCTGCTTCCTGTTGCAGCTTTTCAGACTTGTGCATATTGAGTGGCAAGAGCGCTATCTGAAACGGCGCCATCGGTTCCGGCCAGATGATGCCACGATCATCGTTGTTCTGTTCGATGGCGGCGGCCACGATGCGTGAAACACCGATCCCATAACAACCGGTGAGTGGAGTTTGTGTCTTACCCTGGGCGTCTAGCACACTTACACTCATCGCATCGGTATATTTGCGGCCGTTCTGGAAGATATGTCCGACCTCGATGCCGCGTGCGATTTCGAGTGTACCCTTACCATCCGGCGAGGGATCGCCGGCAACGATTTTGCGCAAATCGGCGATGCGGCCTGGGCGTGCATCGCGTTCCCAATTGGCGCCGGTATAGTGCATACCGTCTGCATTGGCGCCGCAAACGAAATCTGCAAGTACGGCGGCGGCGCGATCCACGATTACCGCCACGTGTTCCGGCAGTTTCACCGGACCGATGAAGCCCCCGTGCGCGCCGGTTGCAGCCAATACATCCGCATCACTCGCCAGCGCCCAACCACCAGCCAATTCGGGCAATTTGCGGGCTTTAACTTCATTCAACTCGTGATCGCCACGCGTACATAAAGCCACGAGGCCTTGCTTGCTTCGCAGCAGCAGGGTCTTGACGCAATGCGCGGGTTCTACGCCGAGCAGCGTGGACACCTCGGCGATGGTTTTCTGCGTTGGCGTGGCTACGCGCGTCAGTTTTTGAGATGACGCAGGCCGAGATTCGCGAGGTGCTATCGCTTCCGCCAGTTCGATATTGGCGGCATAGCCGGACGCGTTTGAGAATGCGATGGCATCCTCGCCGGATTCCGCCAGCACCTGGAATTCGTGGCTCAGGTCTCCGCCGATGTCGCCGCTGTCCGCAACCACCGCGCGAAATTTCAGGCCCAGCCGGGTGAAGATTCGGGTATAGGCGTCGTACATCGCACGGTAGGTATCATCCAGGCTGACCTGATCCAGATGGAAGGAATAAGCGTCCTTCATCAGGAATTCGCGGGCGCGCATCACGCCGAAGCGTGGCCGGATCTCATCGCGGAACTTGCTCTGGATCTGGAAGAAAGTGATCGGCAGCTGTTTGTAGCTCTTGATTTCACTGCGCACCAGATCACAGATGACTTCCTCGTGGGTCGGACCGAAGCAGTACCAGGCTTCCTTGCGATCCTGGATACGCAACAACAGGTTGCCGTACTTGTCCCAGCGCCCCGACTCATCCCACAATTCCCTTGGCTGGATCGCCGGCATCAACAACTCGATGGCTCCGGTGCGGTTCATCTCCTCACGTACGATGGCCTCCACCTTGCGCAGAACCCTCAAGCCCAGGGGCGTCCATGTATAGATGCCCGCTGCCAGCTTGC
>JBOIBD010000050.1:0-15281 GCA_050739415.1 Gammaproteobacteria bacterium
GCCACGACAGATACAACGGCAAACGGGGCGCGCGCCGCGCGCCGGGTGTGACATCGTCATGCTTGGGCATTGCGAGACTCCCCTTGGATGCTGGTTGTGAGCACACTGTGTGCCGACCCCTTGGTGCCGGTGCTGCTGCCAGATACGAACCCAGCGTGCACATACTTTAGCACTAAGTTCAATGTGTCTATACGTCTCAGCGATGCATGCGCCGATCAGCGGTAGTTTTTCAGCCCCAGGCGGTTGGTCCATCGGGAGTGTTTCCCGTTCACGGCGACAGGTGGCTGACACTTATCAGGCAACGGTGATGATGGCCGTCACTGGCCGGCTCCCGGGCGACGGGCAATAATGCCGCGCGGTGGGCACTGCGCCGTGGCCAACAGCCTTCGACAGCGAGACGATCGAACTTGAAATATCTGCCATTGCTCTGGGCTAACCTCACTCGCCGCAAGACGCGACTCATCGTCACATTATTGTCGGTAATGTTCGCGTTCCTGCTGTTCGGCGTGCTCATGGCTATCCGCCAGGCGTTCACGCTGGGCGCGAATTACGCCGGCGACAACCGCCTGATGACCATGAGTGCGATTTCCCTCACCGTGGCGCTACCGATTAGCTACGCAGAACGCATCGCCGAGGTGAAAGGTGTGGAGCGGGTTAATCCGCAGTGCTGGGTGGGCGGTTATTATCAAGATCCGCACAACCCGATTTTTGCGATGGCGGTACGCACAGGCAATTTTTTTGCGATGTATCCCGAATACTCGATCCGAGTCGCCGAACAGCGGGCATGGCTTGCTGACAAGCGCGGTGTAATCATCGGTGCGGCGCTGGCACATGCCTATGGCTGGAAGCTTGGCCAGCAGATTCCGCTACGCTCCAACATCTGGCGCGGCAAGGATGGGGGTAACACTTGGGATGTGACGGTGGATGGGATTTACACCAGCACACAGACGGGTGGCGACAACCAATTATTCATGCACTATCAATATCTCGATGATAGTCGCGCCTTCGCCAACAATACCGTAACGTGGTTCGTGCTGCAGATTGCCGATCCGGCGCAGGCCGGCCAAGTGGCTCAAACCGTGGATACACTGTTCGCCAACTCGCCCAACGAAACCCGCACCGCCACCGAAAAAGCGTTCGTGCAAAATTTTGCTGCGCAGTTCGGCGACATCGGCACCATCGTCACTGCAGTGGTGAGCGCGGTATTGTTCACCATGCTGTTGGTAATCGCTAATACCATGGCGCAGTCGGTGCGCGAGCGTACCGCCGAGCTGGCACTGATGAAAGCTTTGGGGTTCGGTAAACTGCAGCTGGCCTTGCTGGTGCTGCTGGAATCCCTGTTGTTAACGGTGATTGGCGGTGTCGCCGGCCTTTTATTGGCTTACGCGGTGATCGCCGCCATCCCCGGCGCGCTGCTGCAATTCCTGCCGGGCCTGTACTTGCCCGCCACCGGCGTTCTGATCGGCGTCCTGCTGATGCTGCTTCTGGGCATGCTGGGCGCGGTCATGCCGGTGAGTCGCGCCATGCACCTTCAAGTGGCCACAGCACTGCGGAGCGTGTGACATGCGGACCCTGAAGCAGTTACTCACGGTTACGTTCATGAATTTCCGCAACCTGACCGGGCGGCTGGATTCCTCGCTGGTGGCGATAATCGGGTTTGCGGGCGTGGTGCTGGTGGTGGTTGCAATTCTGTCTATCCGCGCTGGCTTTCGCACCACGCTCGCGGTTACCGGTTCGCCGGATGTGGCCATTGTGCTGCGCGGTGGTACCGGCACTGAGGTCAACAGCGTGCTCGGCGGCAACAGCAGCTTTATCATCGGTCAGGCACCGGATATGGCACAAAGCACGAGCGGTCCGGTGTTGTCGCCGGAACTGCTGGTGCAGGTCAGCTTAAAGAAGCGCGACAGTGACACGCGCTCCAATGTCTCATTCCGCGGTGTTACCCCCGATGCGTTCGCTGTGCACGACAAGGTGCACATTGTGGCGGGACGCGTATTCGCACCGGGTCTGAACGAGGTCATCGTGGGCGCGGAAGCGGCACGCAGTTTCCAGGGACTGCAACTCGGAGATGTGTTACACACAGGTCGCTATCATTGGAAGGTGGTTGGGATCTTCGACGACGGTGGCGGATTGCGCAATTCAGAGATTTGGACAGATTTGCCGGTACTGCAGGGCGCTTATCTGCGCGGCAACTCCGTCAGTTCGGTGTACGCGAAACTCGCCAATCCAGCCATGTTCGATGCCTTTAAGCAGTCGCTCACGCACAACCCGCAATTGAACGTCAGCGTGCAGCGCGAATCGATGTATTTCGCCGGCCAGGCCGCGGGCATGAGCCTGTTCATCGGCATCATCGGTGGCATAATCGCGGTGCTCATGGGAGGTGGTGCGGTATTCGGCGCCATCAACACCATGTACACGGCTGTGGCAGCGCGTACCCAGGAAATCGCCATGTTGCGTGCACTCGGCTTCGGCCGCCTTCCGGTACTGGCGTCGGTGTTGATCGAAGGATTGGTGCTGGGGCTGGTGGGTGGCGTGTGCGGCGGTGTGCTAGCGTATCTGTTGTTCAACGGCTTCGAGGCCACGACGTTCAATCAATTCACCGTCATGGCATTCCGCTTCGCGGTGACTCCGCGCTTGCTCGGCCTAGGGATCACCTATGCGCTGGTGATGGGTCTGCTGGGCGGTATCCTGCCCGCGTTGCGCGCGGTTCGATTACCGATTGCCGCGAGTCTGCGCCAGACTTGAACACGTGGACTTGCTGGCGCGTCTCAAGGTTTCCCGTATAACATTGCCCAATTCCTATCGATAAAATTCGGCGACATGAAGCGCATTCTAATCGGAGTAGTGAGTGGCATCGGCGTTTTGGTGCTGGCGGTGATCATCGGCGGCACGGTCTTCCTGCGCGGTAGCGCACCGCAACTGGATGGCAACGTGACACTCGCGGGGCTGAGCGCGCCCGTAACCGCAACTCGTGACGAGCTGGGCGTACCCGTCATCACGGCTGCGAACCAACTGGACTTGGCACGCGCGCTCGGATTTCTGCATGCGCAAGATCGGTTTTTCCAGATGGACTTGATGCGCCGGCTGGCAGCTGGTGAGCTTGCGGGGCTAGTTGGGCAGGGGGCGGTGAAGTTCGACGAACAACACCGTCTGTTCCGATTGCGTGCCGTAGCGCACGAAGTGTTGGTGCAAGCTTCGCCAACACAACGCGCACTCCTCGATAGCTATACCGACGGCGTGAATGCCGGTCTCGCGGCGCTCAAAACCCGACCATTCGAGTACGGCATCCTGAGGCAGCGTCCGATGCCTTGGCAGCCAGAGGATTCGATACTGGTTATCTTTGCCATGTACTTCAATTTACAGGATGCCCGCGATCGGCGCGCATCGGATCTGGCTTTGATGCGCGACACTTTGCCTGCGCCGCTGTTTGCATTCCTAAATGCCAGAGGCACGCAGTGGGATGCACCGATCATCGGCCAGCCGGTTGCGACACCACCCATGCCCTCAAGTGCTGCTGTGGACTTGCGCCGGTGGCTGGCAGCGAATTTCGCGAACATTTCCCACCAACGTTTATCGGAGCACTATGAGGTGGGCAGTAACAATTTTGCAGTGGACGCAGCCCACAGTGCAGATGGTTATGCCATTCTCGCCAATGACATGCATCTAGGTTTGGCGGTACCGAACATCTGGTACCGCGCGCAATTCGTTTATCCCGATCCCGGGCAGCCGAAACAACGCATCACGGTCACGGGCGTGACGTTGCCGGGGCTGCCGGTTATGGTGGTAGGCAGCAACGGTCATGTGGCTTGGGGTTTCACCAACAGTTACGGCAACTGGGCGGCGCTGGTGATGCTGCACCTGAAGCCGGGTGATCCGCAGTATTACCTGACTCCGGCGGGATGGCGTGCGTTCACGCACCATCAGGAAATCATCCGGGTGGCGGGTCACAAGGATGTTGTCATGGACGTGCGCGACACGATCTGGGGACCGGTGGAAGGCAAGGATCACGACGGGGTGCTGCGTGTGGTGCACTGGGTTGCGGATAACCCGACCGCCACCAATGCGAATCTGGGCGATATGGCGTCGGTTCAGAATATCCAGCAGGCCATGGCGGTAGCGAACTCTGCCGGTATGCCGGAGCAGAATTTTCTAGTCGCAGATGCCGCCGGTCATATTGCCTGGACCATCGCCGGGAAGATTCCCGTGCGCGTGGGCTACGATCCGGATTTTCCGGCGTATTGGGACAAACCGGGCGTCGGTTGGGCCGGGTGGTTGGCGCCGAATCATTACCCGCGCATCATCGATCCGCCAGGCGGCCGCTTGTGGACCGCGAATGCACGCGTGGTGGATGGAGAAATGCTCCAGCAAATTGGAGACGGCGGGTATGACCTGGGCGCACGTGCGCAACAGATCCGTGATGACTTGCTAACCAAGGACAAATTCACACCGGCTGACATGCTCGCTATTGAACTGGACGATCGCGCAGTATTTCTGGGCCGTTGGCAGTCCTTGTTGCTGCGTTTGTTGAGTACCGAAAACGTAAAGGATCATCCACGACGCATACAGTTTCTGCACTATGTGGAGAACTGGGGCGGTAAAGCAAGTGTTGATTCCGTGGGCTATCGGATGGTGCGGGATTTTCGGTCCCAAGTGGATCAAGTGGTATTCAGCGCACTCACCGCACCCTGCAAAAAGATTGATGCGCATTTTGAATATACAGTTTTGAGCCAACGTGAAGGTCCGTTGTGGACGATGCTCACGCAGCAGCCTGTGAATCTGCTCGATCCAGAATACAAAACCTGGGACGATATGATGCTGGCGGCTGTGGATAAGGTCATCAAGGTTTTGTGGGTACCGGGCACTGGGTTGGTAACGCGAACCTGGGGACAGCGCAACAACGTGCGCATCCAGCAGCCTATGAGCCGCGGCGTGCCGTTCCTGAGCCATTGGCTGGATATGGCGCCAGTGCAGTTGCCGGGTGACAGTAACATGCCGAGAGTGCAGGGGGTGGACTTCGGTGCATCCGAACGCATGGATGTAGAACCAGCGTATCAACAGAGCGGGATTTTCGAGATGCCTACCGGCCAGAGTGGTTATCCATTCTCGCCCTATTACCGCAACAGTGGGCCGGCCTGGGAGCAGGGTGCGGCGACACCGTTTCTGCCGGGTCCCCCGCAACACACGTTGATGTTTCAACCGACAGGTTGATGCAGCGCTTCTTCAGGTGCGGTCCCGGTTTCTGGCGCAGCGTTCGCCGAATCCGGGTGCGGGCGATGTTCCAGCCAGTTGATGAGCGTTTCCCAGTCCTGTACGTCGCGTTGGGCGGTGCGGCTATTTAGTTCGTGGATACTCACGCCTTGTTCGGACGCACGTACATAATTTTGGGTGTCACGGAAACTCGTCACGATCGGAATGCCCAGGCTTTTCAGGAAGCGCTGGAGTTTTTCATAGATGAGCGTGTTCTTCTTCACTCGATTGGCGATCACACCGACGCGCTCGGCACGCCGCTCGATGCGGCCAACCAACAACAAGTCGGCGATACAACGGGATACGGCGTGGATGTCTATGTCTGAAGGCAGTACGGGTATCAGGATGGCATCAGCGCCACGGGTCAAGTCCTGCAGTCGGGATGGCTCCAGGGCTGCGGGAGTGTCCACGATGACGCGTTCGATGTCCGCCGGGATCCGCAACTGGAAGCTGCGGGTGACGCGCAAGCTACGCTCTGCGCCGGCGATGCCAGTGACGGCCGCACGGCTGTCTCCACGGTTCTTGAGCCAGCGCAAACTGGAAGCCTGGGCATCGGCATCCAGGAGTACGGTGCGGTAACCGTGGGAGGCATAATAACCGGCAAGATTGGTGGACAGCGTGGTTTTGCCACAGCCGCCTTTTGTATTGAGCACCACGATTCGCATCAAAGATCGGCCGCTTTTGTCCGGCTGCATGACACCTTCCGGTCGGGTTTCCAGCGCTTTGACGGATCTTGTATGCCACAGATTTAGCATGAGAGTTTGTATTGGTTGCTGTCTTGATGATGTAGTACGCTCAACGCAAGCGATCCCTTCGATATCCTACTACCAGCCCGAATATACATGATTTTAGCACCTGCGAGATCTTCGTTCGGGAACCACCACGACAGCTCTTCCTGCAGGGTTTTGTCCGCGTGATTTTGTGGTCCCAGGATCAACGATGCTCAGAGCCGTTTAGGCGAAGATGTATGACAGGCTACGGCGGGTGGCGGATAATTGCCGCCGTTATCGCACGGTTTTGGTGAATTGTGCATGAATGATCAGACCGCATCGCGGCCGAAGTTGGGATTGGTGCTGCCAGGTGGTGGTGCGCGCGCCGCGTATCAAGCCGGCGTGCTCAAGGCCATTGCTGAGCTGCTGCCGACCAAAGCGCCCAATCCTTTCCCAATCATCTCCGGCACCTCTGCAGGCGCTATCAATGCCGCACTCATCGCTACTCGTGCGCTGCATTTTCGTCGCAGCGCCATGGAACTTGCCGCGGTGTGGGAGAATATTCACAGTGATCAGGTATTCCGAACCGATACTTTTACGATTTTCAAGAACCTCCTGTATTGGCTCATAGCTTCGCTGCACGCAGGGTTCGGACAGCGTAATGTTATTTCATTGCTGGATAACACACCGCTTTGGAGTTTGCTGGAGCGTCACATTGTCTTTGCACGCCTGCAAGGGGCCATCGACGCGGGTGTTTTGGATGCGCTGTCCATCACCTGCTCAGGTTATAGCTCATCACGCGCCGTTTGCTTTTATCAAGGCAAACCGGGTCTGAAACCCTGGCACCGCACTCGTCGTCTGGGTCAGCCGGTGGGATTGCGCCTGGACCATGTCATGGCGTCGCTCGCCTTGCCGGTGATTTTTCCAGCGGTACGCCTGGGCCGCGAATATTACGGCGACGGTTCCTTACGCCAGACCGCGCCCTTGAGTCCGGTGGTGCATCTGGGTGCCGACCGCATCCTGGTGATCGGCGTGCGCAACGAGCAGGCCAACAAGTTGCCAAAGGAAAACGAGCAAGTTCCCTATCCTTCGCTGGGACAGATTGCGGGCTCGCTGCTGGATGTGGTGTTCATGGATCGTATTTACGCCGATCTGGAACGCCTGCAACGCATCAACACCACGATGACTCAATTAGCCGCGCTTTCCGGCGAGCCGCCGCCGCTCAAAGTAATTGACACGATGACGATCGTGCCCAGTGAAGATATCCGCGATATCGCGCAACGCCACATAAACGAATTCCCGCGTAGCGTGCGTCTACTGTTACGTACTTTCGGTGGCATGCATAAAAGCAGCAGTCAGCTGGCCAGTTATCTACTGTTTGAAAACGGCTATTGCAAGGAACTTGTGGAATTGGGGAGAAAAGACGCGCGCGCACAAGCGGACAAACTATTGACATTTATCGGAGCCGAACGGATCAGTAAGATTGCCGAGTGACTTCCGCCGGGTATTTAGCTGGTGTGACCAGCGCTATTTCAGTTCGTTGTGACGCACCAACACTTCGCGCCCGGTAGCGCGAAAATGCGCCGCCAATTTCTCCACCACAAATACGGAACGGTGATAGCCGCCGGTACAACCCACGGAAACCGTGAGGTATTGACGATTCGAAGATTCGAACTGCGGAATCCAGTGTTCCAGGAGCGTGCTCAGATCCTGGACGAAGCCTTGTACCACCTCGCTGTTTTCAAGATAGCGTGCCACGGCCGGATCCTTGCCGGTGAGCGGCCGCAGCTTGGGCTCCCAGTAGGGATTCGGCAGGCCGCGGGCGTCGAATACGAAGTCTGAATCGCCGGGCAAACCGTGGCGGAAACCAAATGACTGGATCAACAACGACAATCTCTCACGCTCGCCACGGTGGATGCGCGCACGCACCAGTTCCCGCAACTCATGCACCGAAGTACGGGTGGTGTCGAGCACCACATCAGCCTCGTCGGCGATGGCGCCCAACAAACCACGTTCCGCGCGAATCGCATCGCGCAATGACCGATCTTCGCTGGCCAACGGATGTGGGCGATGAGTCTCGTTGTAGCGTTTTACCAGCACGCCTTCTTCGGCGTGCAGAAATACGATGTCGCATTCGATACCCTGATCGCGCAGGCCGCGTACGGTTTCCGGGACCGCTTTGATGTCCTCGATGCGGTTGCGTGCATCTATGCCCACGGCCATATTGCGATAGGCTGGGTCATTGCTGAGTAGGGTCTTTTCCACGACATGCTGAAGCAGACCGGCCGGGATGTTATCCACGCAGTAATAGCCCAGGTCCTCCAGCATACGCAAGGCCACGGATTTGCCGGAGCCGGATAAGCCGCTCAGAAGGACGAGACGCATAAGGTTCCAGACGGGGTAATGGTGGAAGTAGTCATGACACTAGCATACCTGTCGGCGGGTTGAATGCAAAAAACGGCACGTCTGTCTGACGCGCCGTTTCCCACAGTCCGGTCGTCGGTTTGTGAAAGATTTATGGCGTGACGGTGGTGCGGACGCTGGCGCGATCACTGTGATCGGTGAGCCTTTCTTTGAATTTCTTAAGCTGTCTATCGAGCTTATCCGTGAGAACATCAATGGCTGCATACATGTCAGGCTGCACCGCATCTGCAAACAGTTTGCCGCGATCCACTTGCAGTGTCGCTTCAGCCTTGTGTTCAAGTTTGGCCACCGTCAGCACCACATGCATTCCAGTAACGTGGTCGAAATGCCGTTCAAGCCGTTCAAATTTGTTTTGCACGTAGCTGCGTAGAGCTTGGGTGATGTCCAGATGGTGGCCGGTGATATCAATTTGCATGCTGCACTCCTCGTTTTACTCATGTTGTCACCTCGTTGCGAGGCGTTTACGTTCGTGGGCCGGGGGAATGGTCATAGACTCACGGTACTTCGCGACTGTGCGTCTGGCCACGCGGATGCCGCGGCTTACGAGCTCCTTGGTAAGTCGGTCATCGCTCAGTGGATCCTGCGGATTTTCCTGGGCGAGTAATTTGCGGATCAACGCACGAATGGCAGTGGCCGATAGTGCACCACCATCATCTGTAGACAGCTCGTTGGAAAAAAAGTGCCGAAAGGCAAGTGTACCGCGCGGTGCGGTTAAATATTTATTCGCGACCACGCGCGAGATGGTGGATTCATGCAGGCCCAGTTCTGCAGCCACATCCTTGAGCATCAGGGGGCGCATGGCCTCCTCGCCGCTGTCGAGGAAATCCGCCTGATGGCGCACGATGCACTCGGCCACGCGCAGCAGGGTTTCGCTGCGCATCTTGAGGCTGCGTATTAGCCAGCGCGCCTCCTGTAGTTGACGCCCCAAGTCCGCATTCTCGCCGTTGCGCCGCCGGCCGAGCGCGGCCGCGTACATGGCGTTCACCCGCAGGCGTGGAGCGGTTGCAGGATTCAATTCCACGATCCAGCGGCCGTCGCGGCGCGATACCACCACATCCGGAATAATGAAGTCCACGGCGCTGCTGGCCAGTGCGGTGCCGGGACGCGGATTGAGTGATTGGATCAGCGCGATTGCGGTCGCCAATTCGTCATCGTTCACAGTCAGCAGACGGCAGAGCTGGGAATGGGCGTGGGCGGCCAAATCTTCGATGTGTGCGGTTACCAGCTCCAGTGCCAAATCCCGGGTGGGTGAAGTTTCCAGTTGACGCAGCTGGATGGCCAGGCATTCACGCAGATCCCTGGCGGCCACACCCGGCGGGTCGAGTGTCTGCAGATGATGCAATACTGCCTCCATCTCCTCCAACTCCGGGGCGCTGTCGGTATCGCTGAAAGCCGGACGTAATTCGTCGAGGTTTTCCGTTAGATAGCCGTCGTCGTTGAGACTGTCTATGAGCAGGGTGCCGATGGCTGCATCCCGAGCGCTCAGATGCACCAGCTCCCATTGTCCGCGCAGGTATTCATGCAGGCTTACATCGGATGAGTGGGCAGGTTCGGGAAAATCCGCCTCTGCGTCGTTACCGCCCCAGGCCAGGCTCAATTCGGCACTGTCCCAATCTGCTGCTGGCAGATCCTCGCTTGCTTCAGACTCCTCACTTTTTTCAGAAGCCTGAGCGGTGGTGAGTGCGGGCTCGTCGTTTTCAGGGTGTGGAGTTTCTTCTGCCTCTTCGTCCTCGGCTTTTTCCAGCAGCAGGTTGCGCTCCAGCGCTTGCTGCACCAGATCACGCAGCTCCAGAGCGGACATCTGCAGCAATCCCAGCGCCTGACGCAATTCCGGCGTCATGCTGAGCCGTTGTATCTGATGCAGTCCGAGCGATGCTTTCAAATCCTGGAATCCTTATGACAAACAATGAGTTATCCTGTTTTTTTACTCTGTGTCGCGACTCGACAGCGGTGCCTGTCATCCCGTTATCCGGAGTGGTGGTGTCATGCTCTGGCCGTGCTGTAGTTATAGCCCAAAGAATTTCCAAGATGGTACTTATAGCCGGAAATTTTCACCCAGATACACCTTCCTCACTTGCTGGTTGGCGAGGATGGCATCCGGCGGACCGTTGGCAATGACCTCCCCATTGCTGATGATGTAGGCGCGGGAGCAGATTCCCAGGGTCTCACGTACGTTGTGATCGGTGATGAGCACACCAATATTGCGGTCTTTCAGATGCTCGACGATGCGCTGTATATCAATCACGGAAATGGGATCGATGCCGGCGAAAGGCTCATCCAGCAGCATGAAAGCCGGGTCGGCTGCGAGCGCCCGGGCGATTTCCACACGCCGTCGTTCGCCGCCGGACAGTGATAGACCCAAGGATTCGCGCAGATGCACCACATGTAGATCTTCCAGTAATTCTTCGAGGCGGTTATGTCGCTGCGCGCGGTTCACTCCGGGGCGGGTTTCCAGGATTGCCAGGATGTTGTCTGCCACTGAGAGCTTGCGGAACACGGAAGCTTCCTGTGGCAGATAGCCCAGTCCCAAGCGAGCACGCGCATGCACCGGCAGTTTGGTGACGTCCTCGTCATTCAGATAAATGCGTCCGCCATCGGTGGGCACCAATCCCACCATCATGTAAAAGGATGTGGTCTTGCCGGCGCCGTTCGGTCCCAACAGACCCACCACTTCGCCACGTGACACTTCCAGCGACACATTGCGTACCACTTCACGGTGGCGGTAACGTTTGAGGAGTTTTTCCGCGCGCAGCGTGCTCACGGCGGGGGACTCTGCTTGCTCGCTTGTTTTGGAGGAATGGTGATATGCACCCGGCCGCCGTTCTTGCCGCCGATAGCGATCACGTGTTCAGTGGCGGTGTTGTAATGGATTACGTC
The DNA here is from genome assembly GCA_050739415.1 of Gammaproteobacteria bacterium. GTDB lineage: Bacteria > Pseudomonadota > Gammaproteobacteria > Natronospirales > REEB76 > REEB76. The sequence continues at coordinate 11,259 of JBOIBD010000050.1, forward strand.
GGCGGTGAGCAGGCGCTCGCCTTGATGCAATTGTGCTTCGCCCAGCAGGTCCACTTCATTCTTGCCTTGGTCATAAGTGATCTCGTTGGCGACGCCGTGTGCCAGCGCGCCCGTATCGGGCTGCTGCTGGAAGGTGGCCGGTGTGCCGGTCATGTCGGCCGTCTGGATCTCGCCGTTCACCATGTGCAGTACTGCCTTGTCGGCAGTAATGCGAATGCTGCCCTGAGTGATGACCACGTGACCGGTGTAGATGCCGGTACCGTTGTTGCTGCTGGAATTGCCTTGGAAATCGCCATGGTCCGCTTGGATGTTGATCGGTTGGCTTTTGTCGGTCTTGAGCGCCCAGGCGGATGCCCCGGCAAGCAGCGCGCAAACCACCAGCAGCAGACGCAGTTTATTGTTTATGGACATAGTAGCCTCGCACGTCGCTTTCCAGCAGCAGCCGGTTATCTTTCATATATGCCTGCATGCCGATGCCGGTCATGCGGCTGTTGCCTTGCAGAATCTCCACCGGGTCGGATGTAGTGGCGATGTTGGTGTTGAGATCCACATTTATTTTATTGGTATTGATGATGATCGGCGGACCACCATTAACACCTAGCCGCTGCATCTGTACATGGCCATCCAGTTCCACTAGCTTGCCGCCGGACGGCAGCAGACCGTGGTCTGCTTGCACATGCCAAGGCGGCCCGCTGGCCATGAAATATTCGATGCGCGGGGTGAATACTTCCACGCTGTCGTCGTCCGGGTGATGCAACATGCGCGGCGCAGTCATAATGGCTTCGGGCTTGCCCTGCTGGTTCAGTGTCGTGACCGTGGCATCGGTGAAATAATAATCCGGCGCGTGGCTCACTGGCGCGGGTTTCTGTGGCGTCGGTGGTGTTACCTGCCGCAACAGCCACCACGTACCTCCCGCCGCCAGCGCCAGGATTAGGGTCAGCAGCCAGATACGCGCATTCACCCGTTCGAATTCCGCGCCGTGAGGATCAAGTCGCAGACCTCGCGTACCGCGCCTTCACCGCCGCGTGCTTGGGTTACGAACTGCGCCCTTGCGCGTACTTCTGGATGCGCGTCAGCGACTGCGATGGGTAAACCTGCAACCTCCATGATCGGCAAGTCCGCGAGATCATCGCCAACACAGGCAACTTGCTGCGGATCGAGCCTGAGTTTCTGCAGCAATATTTCCAGTATCGGCCGTTTGTCGTCGTTACCCTGAAAGACATGCGTGATACCAAGCTCCTGCATGCGCCTGGTCACCGCGGTTGATTTGCGTCCTGAAATCACCGCCGTCTGGAGGCCGTGTTTGAGCAAGAGTTTGATGCCGTGACCATCACGCACATGAAAGGCTTTCATTTCTTCGCCATTCGTACCGTAATACAAACGGCCATCGGTGAACACGCCATCCACATCGAATACCACCAGCTGCACGCGCGCCGCGTGTTCGCGTACGCCCCCCATCTCAAACCACGCCCGCGCGTACAAGGTCGTGCATGTGCAGGGCACCGATCAAGGTCTGATTTCCATCGACTACCGGCAGGGCCGTAATGCGCTTTTCGTTCATGATGCGAATGGCCTCGCCGGCAAGCACGTCGGCATGCACGCTGGTGCAGTTGCGCGTCATGACTTCGTCAATGGTGGTGCGGTGCACATTGATTTCCTTGTCCAGTGCGCGGCGCAGGTCGCCGTCGGTGAACACACCTACAACGTGTCGGTGCGTGTCGACGATGACGGTCATGCCGAGACCCTTACGCGTCATTTCCATCAGCGCTTGGGAAAGCGGCGTGCCTTGGGGGACGGCCGGGATATCTTCGCCGGTGTGCATGATGTCTTCCACCCGCAGTAACAGACGCCGGCCGAGACTGCCGCCAGGATGGGAGCGGGCAAAATCCAGTTCGGTGAAACCACGGGTGGACAGTAGCGACACCGCCAAGGCGTCGCCCATAGCGAGAGCCGCGGTAGTGCTGGCAGTAGGCGCGAGATTCAGGGGACAGGCTTCCTGTGCGACACTCACATCCAGGTTCACATCCGCGGCTTTGGCGAGTGTGGACTGCGGATTACCGGTGAGCGAGATGAGTTTGATGGCCAGACGTTTGATGAGTGGCAGCAGAGTCAAAAGTTCAGTGGTTTCGCCGGAGTTGGACAGGGTCAATACCACGTCTTCACCGGTAATCATGCCCATATCGCCGTGACTGGCTTCGCCGGGATGTACATAAAATGCCGGCGTGCCGGTGCTGGCGAGCGTTGCCGCGATCTTGTTGGCGACGTGACCGGATTTACCCATGCCCATCACCACCACGCGGCCGCGACAGGCGAGCAGCAGATGACAGGCCTCGGCGAAGTGCTCGTCCAGCCGCGAGCCGATCGCCGCGACTGCAGCTGCCTCGGTTTTCAGCACCTGACGCGCGTGACGGAGCAGGGTGGCGGTATCGTCGGTACTGTTCATGATCGTTCGCCTGGGAGACCGGGCGTGCGGAAGATAGGGCCATGATACACGTTTTGCGCTGTCTTCCCGGGAATGTCCATTCCGGCGGCTTGTGTCTATCGGGTATCATGCACTCTATATAATAAGCATCCAGTCCCATAGCTTCCGGAGCGCAGTGTTGACTCCCGCCGAGATCGAACAGCTCATCATGCAGGGGTTACCCGACGCGCAAACACGTGTTAGCAGCGATGATGGCACGCATTTCGAGGCCTTGGTCATCGCAGCGGCATTCAACGGCAAACGGCCGCTGCTGCGACATCAGATGGTGTACTTGACGCTCGGCGAACGCATGGGGCGCGACATCCATGCCTTGAGTCTGCGCACCATGACGCCAGATGAATGGCGCCAACAGCAGGGCGTGTAATACCACAAGCAAGAGGCGATTCTTTTGGACAAACTTCTCATTCATGGCGGCCGCCCTCTGGAGGGCGAAATCCGCATCTCCGGCGCCAAAAACGCCACGCTGCCTATCCTCGCGGCGACCTTGCTTGCGGACGGGCCGGTCACCATCGGCAACGTCCCGCACCTGCACGACGTCACCACCACGATTGAGTTGCTGGGCCAGATGGGCGTGGGCGTCACCATCGACGAACGCATGCGTATCGAAGTGGATCCCACCAGCATCCGCGAATTTTATGCGCCCTACGAGCTGGTGAAAACCATGCGCGCATCCATCTTGGTGCTCGGGCCACTGGTCACTAAGTACGGCCGTGCCGATGTGTCATTACCGGGCGGTTGCGCCATCGGCACGCGGCCGGTAAATCTGCATATCTCGGGCCTGGAAGCCATGGGCGCCACGATCAAAGTTGAGAACGGCTATATCCGCGCCACCGCCGAGCGACTGCACGGCGCGCGCATCTGCATGGATACCGTATCGGTCACTGGCACCGAGAACATCATGATGGCGGCGACCCTGGCTGCCGGCACGACCACTATCGAAAACGCCGCGCGCGAACCTGAAGTGTTGGATCTGGCAAATTGTCTGATCCAGATGGGTGCGAATATCAAGGGGCAAGGTACCGATACCATCGTCATCGAGGGCGTCAAGAAACTGCATGGCACTCAATACAACGTACTCCCGGATCGCATCGAAACCGGCACGTATTTGTGCGCGGGTGCTTTAACCGGCGGTCATGTACGCGTCAAGGATACAAAACCCGAACTGCTGGACGCGGTGTTGTCGAAACTGGAAGAGACCGGCGCGAAAGTGGGCAAGGGCAGCAACTGGATCGAAGTGGATATGCGCAAGCGCAGGCCACATGCAGTGGATGTGCGCACCGCTCCGTATCCGGCATTCCCGACCGACATGCAGGCACAGTTCACCGCCTTGAACGTGGTGGCCGAAGGTACCGGCACCATCACCGAGACGGTGTTCGAAAACCGTTTCATGCATGTGCTGGAGATGCAGCGCATGGGCGCGGACGTCAAGCTGGAGGGCAACACCGCTATCAGTCAGGGTGTGGCGCATCTCACCGGCGCGCCGGTGATGGCCACCGATCTGCGCGCATCCGCGAGTCTGGTCCTGGCGGGATTGGTGGCGG
>JBOIBD010000051.1:0-14606 GCA_050739415.1 Gammaproteobacteria bacterium
CCGCCAATCCGCCCACAACCACATAGCGCACCTGCGTCTTGTCCAAGGCTGCAAAAATTTCATGCACGTTAAAGGCCATACCTATTCATCATTCCACTGTCAAAGATAAGGCTAGATAAAAGCCAGAGATTTTGGCTCGCTGGCTAGGCAAAAATGATGCCGTACCCGGAGTATACAAAGAAGTACATGAGGATTGCGCCGGCATTTTTAACAAAGCCAGGGACCAAAAGATCGGCTGTTATCACATGTTCCGACGATATTCGCCTCCGACTTCATACAACGCATGGGATATCTGCCCCAGCGAGTTGTACTTCACTGCTTCCATGAGGGAGGCGAAGATGTTCTTGCGGTCGCGGGCGGTTTGTTGAAGTTGGGCCAGAGAGCCAGGAGAATTCGCGGCCGGGACGACCGCTCCCACAGCGGCGCTCTCTTCCGCCACGGGGGAGAGGGAACTTCCGTGCTTCGACTTTCCCGGAAACTGCTCCTGTGTTTCCGGGACTTCCGTCTTCCCTGACGGTCGCGCTTCGTTACGCTCAAAATGAACGATGGGATTATTGTGCTCAGCATCTTCAAATCTGATCGGCACTGCATCATAGTCAAAAAGAATCATGTCACTACACGCACGGTGGGAGCTGCTCCGGTCCGAACAGCCTTGCGGCAAAATGCCCGGTCCAGCGTGTATAGAGGTGCATCCCCAGCGCTGGCAAGATGCATGGCATCGGCAAAATCTGAGCCGAGACGATAATAATCCAGCGCTTTCCGCACTGTGCCTTCGTCTTCCAGAACCACGCCTTCCGACTCGGCCAAATAGTTCAGAAACCCAAATATGTCTTTCGGTTCAAGCTCATACCGCGAACGCAATACCCACTCCGTTTCCAGCATGACGGTTTTCGGAATCAACACTGTATTGGTTTCCAGTAACTTCAGCGCCATGGCTTTCTGCGCCGGATGATCACCCACGGCGATACGCACGACGAGGCTGGTATCAAATGCAATCACGCGCGGCGATCCAACTCGACCGGAGCAAACGCTTCCTTGTCGCTGAGTGTTTTGACAGAGTGCTTGAAACCGGCCCAGTCGCTCAAGCGATGTCCCTTACGGCGCACGGCTTCGAGCACGATGCGCTGCCCGGACGCGCTGACGGTGAACTCCGTGCCTGCTGCGACGCGCAGGCGTTCCCGGATGGTTTTGGGGATGACAAGCTGGCCTTTGCTGGTGAGGCGGGTCGTTTCCATATCCAATCCTTAAAGTAAGATAAGGTAAGACTACATCGCTCTCACCAGTCGCGCAAGGGGCTTACATATTTCTGCGATATTCGCCACCTACTTCATACAGTGTATGTGAGATCTGTCCAAGCGAGTTGTACTTCACCGCTTCCATGAGGGAGGCGAAGATGTTCTTGCGGTCGCGGGCGGTTTGTTGGAGTTGAATCAGGGAGCCGGGGATAGCAATCGCGGTCGGGACGGCCGCTCCCACAGGGGCACTCTCTCCCTTTGTCCCACCATTCTTCGACTTCGCTTCGCTACGCTCAGAATGAACGGCAAGGTTATTGCGGGCCTGCTGAAATGCGTGGACGTTTTCGATCTGTTTGCGCTTCTCGCTCTCGGAGGAGCGGATCAGCTCGATCTTGGTGACGATGTCGCCGGCGTGTTCCTTGGGCAGGAAGGTGTTGACGCCCACCAATGGCAGCGAGCCGTCGTGTTTCTTCTGTTCGTAATAAAGGCTTTCCTCCTGGATCTTGCCGCGTTGGTACATAGTATCCATGGCGCCCAGCACGCCGCCGCGCTCGGAGATGGATTCGAACTCCTTATATACCGCTTCTTCCACGATATCGGTGAGCTGATCGATGATGAAGCTGCCCTGCCAGGGATTCTCGTTGAAATTCAGCCCCAGTTCGTGATTGATGATGAGCTGGATGGCCACGGCGCGGCGTACGCTCTCTTCCGTAGGCGTGGTAATGGCTTCGTCATAGGCATTGGTATGCAGGCTGTTGCAGTTGTCGAACAGCGCATACAGCGCCTGCAAGGTGGTGCGGATGTCGTTGAACTGGATTTCCTGCGCGTGCAATGAGCGCCCGGAAGTCTGGATGTGGTATTTGAGCATCTGGCTGCGTGCTGAGGCGCCATAGCGATCGCGCATGGCGCGCGCCCAGATGCGCCGCGCCACCCGGCCGATGACGCTGTATTCCGGGTCCATGCCGTTGCTGAAGAAGAACGACAGATTCGGTGCGAAGTCATCAATCTTCATGCCGCGTGCCAAGTAATACTCGACGATGGTGAAGCCGTTGCTGAGCGTGAAGGCGAGCTGACTGATGGGATTGGCGCCGGCTTCGGCGATGTGATAGCCGGAGATGGAGACGGAATAGAAATTGCGCACCTTGTGGTCCACGAAGTATTGCTGGATGTCGCCCATCATGCGCAGCGCGAATTCGGTGGAGAAGATGCAGGTGTTCTGGGCCTGATCTTCTTTCAGGATATCCGCCTGCACGGTGCCGCGTACCTTGTGCAGCGTCTCGGCCTTGATCTTGTCATAAGTCCCACGCTCCAGGACTTCGTCGCCGGTGACGCCCAACAATCCCAGGCCCAGGCCGCTGTTGCCTTCCGGCAGTTCGCCCGCGTATTCAGGACGGGTCTTATCCTTATATATAGATGCAATCTTTTTCTCGGCAGCCTCCCAGCGCTTTGTATCCTCGCGCAAGAATTTCTCCACCTGCTGGTCTATGGCGGTGTTCATGAACATGGCCAGGATCATGGGCGCCGGGCCGTTGATGGTCATGGACACAGAGGTCTTGGGATCGCACAGATCAAAGCCCGAATACAGCTTCTTCATGTCGTTGAGGCTGGCGATGCTCACGCCCGAGTTGCCGACCTTGCCGTAGATGTCCGGGCGTACCGCCGGGTCTTCTCCATAGAGTGTGACCGAATCGAAGGCGGTGGACAGACGCGATGCCGGCTGCCCCAGCGACAGGTAATGAAAGCGGCGGTTGGTACGCTCCGGTGTGCCTTCGCCGGCGAACATGCGTGTGGGGTCTTCGCCGATGCGGCGGTAGGGATACACACCTGCGGTATACGGGTAGGCGCCCGGCAGATTCTCGCGCATGAGGAAGCGCAGCAAGTCCGCCCAGCTTTTGTAAGCGGGCGGTGCAATTTTGGGAACCTTCTGGTGACTTAGCGATTCTTTGTAGTTGTTGCCTTCAATGGCTTTGCCGCGCACTTCATAGGTGTAGTGCTCGTCGGTGATGCTTTTCAAACGCTGTGGCCATTCGCGCAGCAAGTTGAGTGCTTCCGAAGACAGTGACTTGACCGCATCCTGATAACGCTGGCGGAGTGTTATCAAGGCGCGTGTTTCGACTTCGTCCTGCGGACTATGCTCAACACGAACGGAGTGCTCGTCAGGGCTAGGCTCAACGTGTATTGTTTTACTCCTCGTGCCGCGCTCAGCGGTTTTATTTTTATCCGTTCGTCCTGAGCGTAGGTGCTCGGCACCGGAGTCGAATGACAGCTTTCCTGAATCGTACAAATCCAGCGGTTTCGGCAATTTCGGATCGTCGAGATCGCGCAGGACTTCGTAGAAATGCTGGGCGCGACCGGCTGTTTCGGCTTGCTGGTCGATACTGGAATTGATTTCGCGGCCCTGTTCAGAAATCTCCGCAAGGTAGCGCACGCGTGCTCCGGGAATCAGCACGGTGGCGCGTGGTTCTTTGATTGAAACGTCCACCTGGGGCGTCCATTTGTCTGCCGGCAGGTGCAACTTTTCGCGCAGCAGCCGACACAGGTTCACGAACATCCAAGTGATGCCCGGATCATTGAACTGGCTGGCGATGGTTGGATAGACAGGCACTTCCGCATCACTGAGCTTGAATGCAGTGCGATTTCGCTTCCATTGTTTTTTGACGTCGCGCAGCGCGTCATCAGCGCCACGCCGGTCAAACTTGTTGATCACTACCAATTCCGCGTAATCCAGCATGTCAATTTTTTCGAGCTGACTCGCCGCGCCGAAGTCGCTGGTCATGACATACGTGGAAAAATCCACCATATCCACGATCTCGGAATCGGACTGGCCGATGCCGGCGGTCTCGACCAGGATCAAGTCATACCCCTGGCCGCGCAGGAAATGGATGCAGTCCTTGAGCATTTCGTTGGTGGCTGCGTGCGCGCGGCGCGTGGCCATGGAGCGCATAAATACTTGCTTGTTGCGCAGCGCGTTCATGCGAATGCGGTCGCCCAGCAGTGCGCCACCGGTACGCCGGCGCGTGGGATCCACTGCCAGCACCGCGATGCGCATCTGCGGGAAGGCGTGCAGGAAGCGCAACAGCAATTCGTCCACCACCGAAGATTTGCCCGCGCCGCCGGTGCCGGTGACGCCGACGACCGGCACTTTCTTGCCGGCGAGATCCCATTGCTTGCGCAACCGTGCCAGTTCAGTGTCACCGATGATCCCCGCTTCGATGGCGGTGAGCATGCGGCCCACGGAAATTTCGTCGTCGGTCGAAATCTTCGCGGGTTTCTGCGGTTCCAGCCGGTGCTTCTGCACCCGTTCCACCACGTCCTCGATCATGTGGACGAGGCCCATGTGCATGCCGTCGTTGGGATGGTAGATGCGCTCCACGCCATACGCTTGAAGCTCAGCGATTTCTTCAGGAGTAATGGTGCCGCCACCGCCACCGAATACGCGGATGTGCGCCGCGCCGCGCTCGCGCAACATATCCACCATATATTTGAAGTATTCGAGGTGGCCGCCCTGGTAGGAACTGATCGCGATGGCATCTGCATCTTCCTGCAAGGCCGCGCGCACCACATCTTCCACCGAGCGGTTGTGACCGAGGTGCACCACTTCCGCGCCCTGACTCTGGATGATGCGACGCATAATGTTGATGGCAGCATCGTGGCCATCGAACAACGAGGCCGCCGTCACGAAACGCAGCGGCAGCTTGGCCGGATGCGGCAAGTGGGCTTCGTGGGGGCTGGAAACGACGGTACTCATCAGGACCTCGGGACATGAACGTCTTTTGCATTATACCGATGCGCCCCCGGCACGACCGGCCGCGGGGCCAAAGCTCAGTCGAAGCGTGTTCGGACCTCGCGCAGCGAGCGGATCATGGCATAGCCACCGGCGCCAATCGGCACCAGCACCGCCAGCAAAAACCCCGCATCCACGTGTGCCAGGTTGTGCACCCGGATGCCGGTATCTATGCCGATATCGCCCAGCCCCGGAAACACGATGCCGGCAAGTCCCAGGAGGATGAATGCAATACCACCCCAGAACAGCGTGCGCCCGGCCACGGTGCGTGCCACCCAAGCGCGCGCGGAATCCGCCATGCGTCGGCGCGCCATCCACGCGCCCACCAGCGCGCCGAACAAGATCTGCATCACCATGGTGCCAAGTCCAAACAGCAACCCCGGCAGAAAACCAACGTAGGCACTTGGCATGGCGGGTGCCAGCACGGTGTACACAATAAGCGCGAACGCGCCGGTGCCCCAGCCGGCGATGAAGCCGTGTACCAACGGCATATAGCTTGGCAACGCACGCGGTTCTTCGGATTTGTCCAGATTGTGGGTGTGGAAAAGATGCAGCAGGCGATGGTGATGCACCGCATACCAGCCCGACACCAACATTACCGCGCCTACCACGATATAGATGACGTAATTCCAGTGTCCACTCGGAATCAGCCAACTGAGCGCGAAATAGGCTATCTCACTTGCAATCGCGCGTTGCACGGTGAAGGCCAGCGAGAACAGCAACCCGGTGCGCATACCACCACGCGAGCTGTAACTGCCGACGGAATAGCTGAAGGTGATGGGCCAGGTGTGCTCGTCTGGCGTGATGCCATGGATCAGGCCGAGGAAGAACGCGGTGACCAGCGCGATTCCCGGTCCGAGGCCGACAGCAGGGTTCCAGAGGTTGAGGTTGAACAGGTCCATGGGTACCGCAAGCTGAGTTGAAGCGAGAATCGCTAACACGGGTTTTGGCGTGAGGCCTATTATACCGGCGCGCTTCAAGATGTTCGGCGGACAGGTCCGAACGGTTATAATGGCGCGCTCCCCGGCCAGCCGGGGTTTTTATATGAATAATAGCCGTGGCCGTGAATACCAGGCCAACATCCGCCAGGCCGCGGCCTGTGCGTGCATTCGCACTTTCAGTCCTGTTTCACAATCTGAATTCCAATCAGGAGGACGTATGGAGCTTTTCAGCACGCTCGACAGCATGGGGCACGAAGAAGTCGTGTTCTTTCACCACAAGGATTCCGGCCTCAAAGCCATCGTGGCCATCCACAACACAGTGCTGGGTCCGGCCCTGGGCGGCATGCGCATGTGGCCCTACCAAAATGAGCAGGAAGCGATCACCGACGTGCTACGCCTTTCCAGGGGCATGACGTACAAGGCCGCGGTTTCCGGCCTGAATCTCGGCGGCGGCAAATCCGTGATCATCGGTGACCCCAGCCAGAAGTCCGAAGCACTGTTCCGCGCCCTGGGCCGCTTCGTGCAATCGCTTGGTGGCCGTTACATCACCGCCGAGGACGTGAACACGAATGTCCAGGACATGGATTACATTTTCCAGGAAACCGATTACGTGACCGGCGTGCATCCAGTGCACGGCGGCAGCGGCGATCCTTCACCGTTCACCGCGCTGGGTGTGATACAGGGCATCAAGGCCTGCCTCAACAAGAAATACGGCCATACTGATCTCAAGAAAGCCAGCTACGCGGTCCAAGGACTCGGACATGTTGGTCATCACGTGGTCAAGCATCTACGTGATGCGGATGCGAAAGTTTTTGTCACTGACATGCAGCAGGAACGCATAGACGCGTGCGTCGCACTAGGCGCTGAAGCGGTCAAGAATGATGACATTTACGGCGTACATGCCAAGGTGTATGTGCCCTGCGCTCTCGGCGCTACGGTGAACGAGAAAACCATTCCACAATTCAAGTTCGAGATCGTCGCCGGCGCCGCTAACAATCAATTAGCAACGGATGCCTGCGGCGACGAGTTGCACAAGAAAGGCATTGTGTACGCGCCAGACTACGCCATCAACGCCGGCGGCCTCATGAACGTATCCATCGAACTGCAAGGTTACGACCGCGAGCGCGCCAATCGTATGGTCAATAGCATCTACGACATCATCGGCAACATCTTCAAGCTGGCGGAACGCGAGAAGATACCCGCGTACAAGGCTGCCGACCGCCTGGCCGAAGGACGCATCGCCGCTATTGGCAAGGTGAAACTGCCGACGGTGCGCCAGTCATACGATCGATACTTTGCGGGACGCGGAAACGGGAAACATTAAGTCATTGTGGGAGCGGCGGTTTCCGCCGCGATTCAAAAATTATCGCGGTCGAGACGACCGCTCCCACAGTTAGAGGAACATTCTTGACCACGATAAATACAAGCATCAACGAGGAACTGGATCTGCTGCGCGACACAGTGCGGCGTTTCGCAGTAGCGGAAATTGAACCACGTGCGCGGGAGATTGACGAAAAGGCTGAGTTTCCACACGACCTGTGGCGCAAGTTTGGTGAACTCGGACTGCTCGGTATCACGGTGCCGACGCAATATGGCGGTGCAGGCTTGAATTATCTCGCCCATATAGTAGCCATGGAAGAAATCTCGCGTGCGTCCGCATCAGTCGGCTTGTCTTATGCGGCACACTCCAACCTGTGTGTCAGCAACCTCTATATCAACGCCAGTGAGGAACAGCGCAAACGCTATCTGCCGAAACTGTGCAGTGGCGAATGGATCGGCGCGCTCGCCATGTCCGAACCGGGCGCCGGTTCCGATGTCGTCGGCTCCATGAGCTGCCGCGCACAGAAAAAAGGCGGCAAATGGATCGCCAACGGCAGCAAGATGTGGATCACCAATGGCCCGGAAGCCAATGTGCTGCTGGTGTATATGCGTACCGCCGGCAAGGAAGCCAATTCCAGAAGCATCACCGCCTTCCTTATCGAGAAGGGCATGCAGGGTTTCAAGACCGCCCAAAAGCTCGACAAACTCGGTATGCGCGGCTCCCACACCTGCGAGCTGGTTTTCGAGGACTGCGAGATCCCCGAAGCCAACGTGCTTGGTGAGGTGAACGAAGGCGTCTATATATTGATGCGCGGGCTGGATTCCGAGCGCTTGGTGCTGTCTGCTGGCCCCATCGGCATCATGCAGGCGGCGCTGGATGCGGTACTGCCCTACGTGCGCGAACGCAAGCAGTTCGGCAAGCCCATCGGCGAGTTTGAGATCATGCAGGCCAAGCTCGCCGACATGTTCGTGGCACTGCAGACCGCGCGTGCCTTCACCTACCGGACCTGTGAGCGCTTCGATCGCGGCGAGGATCCACGTGAAGACGCGGCCGCCTGCCTGTTATTCGCCTCCGAGAACGCCGTGAAAGTGTCGCTGGAAGCGATTCAGAGTCTCGGTGGCAACGGATATATCAATGAATACCCAACCGGTCGCCTACTGCGCGACGCCAAACTCTACGACATCGGTGCCGGAACCAATGAAATTCGACGAATGTTGATTGGAAGGGAACTGTTTAATAGTAAATGAGTAGTACTGCGTGCTGCGTACTGCGTACTGCGTCGAAAGATTCGTGTTTTCACACGCAGCACGCAGGATGCAGCACTTGTTACGGATAATGATAGAGGAATGTGCTTATGCCAAATGATTCTGTCGTCATCGTCGCCGCCCGGCGCACCGCCATCGGTTCCTTCCAGGGCCAGTTCGCACCGGTGAGTTCTCCACAGCTGGGCGCTACCGCCATCAAGGCGGCGGTCGCCGATTCCAAAGTAAAACCGGAAGACATCAGCGAAGTCATCATGGGCTGCGTACTGCCGGCAGGCCTCGGCCAGGCACCCGCACGGCAAGCTTCCATCGCCGCCGGCATTCCGAAATCCGTGGGCTGCACCACCATCAACAAAGTCTGCGGCTCCGGCATGAAGGCCGTGATGATGGGCAGCGATCTAATCACCGCTGGCTCTGCCGACATCATTGTAGCCGGCGGCATGGAATCCATGACCAACGCGCCCTACCTCATTCCCGGTGCGCGCGCCGGACTGCGCATGGGGCATCAGCAAATCCTGGATCACATGTTCTTCGATGGCCTGCAGAACCCCTACGATGGACAGATGATGGGCGCGTTCGGGGAACTATGCGCGGAGAAATTCCATTTCACTCGCGAGCAACAAGATGCTTTCGCGATCGAATCCGTGAAACGTGCCCAGCGCTCAATTAAGGATGGCATCTTCAAGCCTGAGATCGCGCCGGTGACGGTCAAGGATCGCAAGGGTGAGCGCGTGGTCGAGACCGATGAGGAACCGGGTCGCTGTGACATCAGCAAGATTCCAGCGCTCAAGCCCGCGTTCAAGAAAGACGGTGGTACTGTGACCGCTGCCACTTCCTCGTCCATCTCAGACGGCGCTGCAGCGCTAGTGCTGATGCGCGAATCGGAAGCCAAAAAACACGGCCTCAAGCCGCTGGCGCGCATCCTCGGCCATGCCGGCTTCGCCCAAGAACCAGCTTGGTTCACCACTTCGCCGGTCGGCGCGATCGACAAATTACAGAAGAAACTCGGCTGGTCGGAGAAAGACGTGGACCTGTATGAAATCAATGAAGCCTTCGCTGTGGTCACCATGGCCGCCACGCACGAGCTCAAACTTCCGCATGCAAAAGTCAACGTCAACGGCGGCGCCTGCGCTATGGGCCATCCCATCGGATGCAGCGGCGCACGCCTCATCGTCACCCTGCTCTACGCCCTCAAAGCCCGTAATTTCAAACGTGGCATCGCTTCCCTGTGCATCGGCGGCGGCGAAGCGACGGCGATTGCCATTGAGCTGACATAACCAGATCATCGCTGTAGGTGACTGCGGTGATAATTATTTAATTTTATAAACTATTGGGGTATCAAACATGCAACTGAAGCACGCAGTTCCATCACTGGTCATAGCCTTACTGCTAACGGCACCATACGTTTATGCCTGCCCGCCAATACTGATGCCGGACACGAATGATTTGAATCGTTACGCAACGGTATTCATCGGTGAAGTGACCAACTTAAGGGAATTGCCCCAAGCACAGTGGCAAACACGGTGTATCACCAATGGCCATCATGCTAAAGCTTGCAGATCTACAAAAATAAGCCAGGATCCAGTACCGACCTATGAGATCAGTGTGTTGTCGCGCGTATCAATCATGGGCAGCCCTTCGATGATAGTCAAAATGCAGCTACAAGGCTGCGGAGAACAAACGCCACGGCTCAGTAGCTACGGTGCGTTTTTCATCCCCAAAGATACACATCAGCCGATCGTACCCATTTACCAATCAGAATCTTCCTTGTATACGAATCTGCTTCTCAAGCTTGGGGCATTGGAACCGAAAAGCTCGAACTGGGATAAAATGAATAAATGAAGTAACCACGCCCATGCTGATCGGATATTTATCAGAAAATTCTGATTATTTTCAATTTGTCATTTTCGTGGAAGCCGCTGCTCTGATTCCATGCCTGCTATAGCTGCAATTACGCTATTCTGAAATATCTGGCAGGAGCTATACTCACTCCCATCTGCCGCACTACAGGGTTGGGATAATGTGTAAATATCTCGTCATCGCTGCGCTGCTAGTCCTGTGCGGCTGTGCTGCCTACCCGTCGGGTGATGATCCCTATGGCCAGAGACTGCAAGCTGCGGCCACACCCGTTCTGGTAGCAATCCAAACGTACATGAACGATAACGCGCGCCTGCCCAGGAGTTTGAATGATCTGGTGCCGAAGTATATAAAACAGCTCCCGGACGAGCCGAAGCTCACCTACGATATGAAGGACAATACGATCACCTTCCAATATATACGCGGCATGTCCAATGGTACCGAGGGAGTCTGCACGGCCTTCATTGGACAGACATCGTGGTCATGTCTGTAAATATTTAACCGCCAGCACTGATCGCGTCTAAGCCTGTTCAGTGGAATTACGTATAGCTGTTTTATTGGCAGTCACAAGAATGTTTCGAATTAAATCACTTTGCGTATCTGATCTTGTCACCAGTGTCAGCTGCAACTGACAGATGTACGTGTTCCCGCCGTATGCCGTAGCCGAACATGCGCGCCGGAATGTGCCGGACTATACGGAAATGCAGCAGCGCGCGTAACCATACCGGAATCCTCGCGGGACGACCATTTTGCTCGAGCACACGCGAGATGACGCGCTTCTGTATGGCGATCTGCAGCATCTGCACGATCCGAGTTGGCCATTCACGGCGGCGCTGTACCCTGTCAAAAATGGTTTCATCGATCGGTCTGCCCTCGAGCAACGGTTTTGCCAGCATATTCGCCGCAGCAACCGCGTCCTGGATCGCAAGATTGATGCCGACGCCGCCGATCGGTGACATGGCATGCGCGGCATCGCCGATCAGCAGCAATCCTTGGCGATGCCAGCATTCGAGGCGATCGACCTGCACCTGCAAGGTGCTGACGTTCTGCCATGACCCCATTGTGGATTTACGATCAGCCAGGAACGGCGCGAGTTGCATCACTGAATTGCTCAGCACATCGATCGGCTTACTGCGTAACAGTGTGTCGCCGCCCTTGGGTACAAGGTATGCCATCTGCCAATAATCAGTGCGATTGAGCATCACCATCATGTGGCCACCATCAATGATACCGAAGGTGTCTTGTGGGTCACTCTCCTTGCGCGGGATGCGAAACCAAAGTACGTCCATCGGTGCGCCGTATTCGCGCGCATGCATGCCAGCCGCCTTACGCAGAGTTGAGTGGCGTCCGTCACACGCAACCACCAGATCCGCACGCAGTTCGTATCGCTGGCCCGACGCCTCGATGCACACACCGACCACGCGCCCGTTTTCCTCGATCAAATCAATCGCTTCATGGCACATACGTAGGTCGAATCGCGGATAACGCCGGCCCTCGACCGCAAGCATATCCAGGAAATTCCACTGCGGCACCAATGCCAGATAGTCGAAAGGTTTCAGGCCACGGAAGTCGATGATCTGCTGTTTGCGGCCACCGATGATTCCGCTCAATTGATCGACTCTGCGCTGAGGTAATTCCTCAAACCTTGCCAACAAGCCGATTTCATCGAGAACCTGCAGCGTTGAAGGGTGTACGGTATCGCCGCGAAAATCGCGCAGGAAATCGGCATGCTTTTCCAGCACTGTCACTGGCACCCCGCTGCGCGCCAGTAACAGACCCAGCATCATGCCCGCGGGTCCACCACCGACGATGCAACAGCGTGTGTTAATTTCCGAGGATTCCGATGGCTCCATGCGCACAGTATAGGAGTCACGGGCAATACAATTGCCATCCTGGGGGCTAAAATACGTCACCCGGGCGGTGTCCGGGCCGATATCAATCCGCGACCACACAATAACAAGGTTTTGCTTATGCCGATTCTCAAATCCGCAGTCGACAAAAACAGCGAGGAATTCGCTGCCAACCGCGTACATATGGAAAAGTTGGTGGTGGACCTGCGCGAAAAACAAACCAAAACCGCGTTGGGTGGCAGCGAAAAGTCTCGCAAAAAACACACCGATCGCGGCAAGCTGCTGCCACGCGAACGTATCGACGCACTGCTGGATCGCGGCTCGCCGTTCCTGGAACTGTCACCGCTCGCCGCCTTCGGCATGTATGACGACGCCGCACCCGCCGCTGGACTCATCACCGGTATCGGGCGGGTGCAGGGCCGCGAGGTCATGGTGGTGGCCAACGATGCCACCGTGAAAGGCGGTACTTACTATCCCATCACCGTCAAGAAACATCTGCGCGCTCAGGAAGTGGCGTTGGAAAACCACCTGCCCTGCATCTATCTGGTGGATTCCGGTGGCGCCTACCTGCCACTGCAGGATGAGGTGTTCCCAGACAAGGAACACTTCGGTCGCATCTTCTACAACCAGGCGCGCCTATCGCGCGAACGCATCCCGCAAATCGCAGTGGTCATGGGTTCCTGCACCGCCGGGGGTGCTTACGTGCCGGCCATGTGTGATGAAGCCATCATCGTGCGCAATCAGGGAACGATCTTCCTGGGTGGGCCGCCACTGGTGAAGGCTGCCACTGGCGAAGTAGTGGACGCGGAAACACTTGGTGGCGGCGATGTGCACAGCAAGGTATCCGGCGTCACCGATCATCTTGCCGATAACGATGCGCACGCCTTGCAGATCGCGCGCGACATCGTCGCGCATCTTAACTATCAACGCCCGTCCTGGCTCGTCAAGAGCGAGTCACGCGAACCACGTTACTCGGCGGATGAACTCTACGGCGTCGTACCGCAGGAAACACGCTATCCCTACGACGTGCATGAAGTCATTGCGCGTCTGGTGGACGGCTCCGAGTTCCAGGAATTCAAAGCGCTGTACGGCAAGACGCTCGTTACCGGCTTTGCGCATCTGTACGGTTACCCGGTTGGCATCATCGCCAACAACGGTATCCTGTTTTCCGAATCCGCGCTCAAGGGCACACACTTCATCGAACTGTGCGAGCAGCGCCGCATCCCGATCGTGTTCCTGCAGAACATCAGTGGCTTCATGGTCGGCGCCAAATATGAAGCTGGCGGCATCGCCAAGGATGGCGCCAAGATGGTGACCGCTGTTGCCAGTGTCACGGTGCCGAAGTTCACTGTCATCATTGGCGGCAGTTTCGGCGCCGGCAACTACGCCATGTGCGGCCGTGCCTACGGCGCGCGCTTTTTATGGATGTGGCCGAACGCCCGCATCTCGGTCATGGGCGGCGAGCAGGCAGCTTCGGTGCTGGCCACCGTCAAGCGCGACGGTATCGAAGCCAAGGGTGGCAAGTGGAGTGAGCAAGAGGAAGAAACATTCAAAGCACCGTTGCGTGAACAGTATGAGAATCAAGGGCATCCCTACTACGCCACGGCACGCCTGTGGGACGATGGCATCATCGATCCGGCCGACACACGCCGTGTTCTCGGCCTGGCGCTGGCCACGGCCGAGAATGCACCGCTTGAACCGGGCAACCACTACGGCGTCTTCCGCATGTAGAACGACGGACTTACGTCGCGTTTACTTGACTAGTGCGGCTTGCAACTGTAGTATTACGGTATTACATCATTACTGGGTAGGTATCCATGCGCGAACACATCGTCACCAGCAAGATGACCAGCAAACACCAGGCCACCATCCCGGGCCCGGTTCGCAAGGCATTGGGTCTTAAGGCCGGGGATGCGGTG
Source organism: Gammaproteobacteria bacterium (assembly GCA_050739415.1). GTDB lineage: Bacteria > Pseudomonadota > Gammaproteobacteria > Natronospirales > REEB76 > REEB76. The sequence continues at coordinate 14,170 of JBOIBD010000051.1, forward strand.
GCATTCGAGATCGAGCCGGGCAATGCGGTACGCCTACGCAAGGCAGGCCCGCTCGATATGAACTTTGCTCGTGCCATCGAGGGCACACTGTCCTCGGAGTGGCTGTCCCACACCGACGAAGAGGCTTACCGTGACCTTTGAGCCGTGGGACGTGGTGGTCGTGCCCTTCCCGTTCACGGACAAAAAAAGCAGCAAGCACCGCCCAGCACTGGTGCTTTCCGCAAAACAGCATTTCAACACCGGCCATTCCGTGCTCGCCATGATTACAAGCAGAGATAACGCGGGCTGGCCGCTGGATGTGCCGATTGCGGATGGCGGTGCCGCCGGCCTATGGGCGCCTTCGGTGGTACGCATGAAACTTTTCACGCTCGATGATCGTCTCATTTTGCGCAAGGCCGGCTCGCTCTCCGGCAAAGACGTAAAAGCCGTCGCAGCCA
>JBOIBD010000052.1:0-14317 GCA_050739415.1 Gammaproteobacteria bacterium
GCCTGTGACCAGCACCAAGCCGCAGTGATAATCAGCAGCACTAACATGATGAGGCTCTTGCCGATGGTGCCGTTGAGCGTCATGCGCTCGCCGGTGATGACGCCCGGATTCAGGAAGGCTTTGGTCCGCAGTGCCGGATTTCCGGTTTTCTGGGGGAGATTCAGGGGCATATTAATTTACCTTTAATTTCACGAAACGGGTGATTGGACCACTGGCCGATGCTGGTGTACCGCAAGTCCAATGGCGGCGCCGGGTTAAACTGTAGGACGCATTATATATGGGGATGTTCCCGCGTGACGCAACGCCTGTGGCATGAAAACGAAATCCTGACGGCGCTGACCGCAGGCGCCACCGTGGTATGCGCTAGCGAACGGCTGGCGCGTGCTGTGCGCCTGGCCCATGCAGATGCAGCGCGTGCACGCGGCGTGCAGGTCTGGGAGCGTCCTGAGGTGCTTACCTGGGGTGCATTCCTGCAGCTGCTATTTTCCCGCCATGAACAGCTTGGTTGGGTAGCCGGCCCGCGTCTGCTGGCTTCGCACCAGGCCGAAGCTTTGTGGGAAACCGTGATTACTGCGGATACAGCCGATTCTCCCTTGCTGCCGCCCGCGGTCACGGCACATGCCGCCTATGCCGCCTGGGAACTGTGCCAGGCCTATGACATCTCGCTCACGGAATTGGCACATGAAGTGAGTAGCGATGATGCGCGCCAGTTCGCGCTATGGGCACATGCTTATGCCGAACACTGTAAGACGCACACGCTGCTGGATGCGGCGCGGCTGCCGGATTATCTGATACAGCTATTCCAGACAGAAAAAAACTTGCTTTCGAAGAATTGTCTGTTCATCGGTTTCGAGGAATTTACACCGCAACAGCAGCGCGTGTTGGCCTGCATGCGTACCGCCGGCAGCCAAGTGCAGGAGCTGCCGGTATCCGGACAACAAGACAATCGGTGTCGGCGCATCGTGTGTGCCGATGCGCAGGCGGAGATGCAATCCGCTGCGCGTTGGGCCAGGGCCTTGCTGGAAATATCACCAGAGTTGCGTATTGGCATTGTGGTGCAGGACCTTAACGAACAGCAGCAAACCTTGGCGCGTGCGCTGAACCAGATCCTGTGTCCCGGTCTGCCGCCGGGTGATACCACATCACGACCCTACAACCTGTCGCTCGGCCAGGCACTCTCGGCGTGTCCGATCGTGAGAGATGCACTTATCCTGCTGCATTGTCTGCATTGGCGTTTGCCGTTCGAAACCGTCAGCCGTCTGCTGCGCTCGCCATTCATCATAGCCGGTGAACATGAACTGCCGGCGCGTGCGCGCCTCGAAGTGCAGTTGCGCGACGCCAATCTGGAACAGGTGGGATTGCAACGCTTGCTGACCTTGGCACAACAGGGTGGGGAAACGCAGGCATTCCAGTCAGCGCTGGAATCCATCGTGAAATATTTGCGCGGAATCCCAAAACGACAGTTAAGCAGCGGCTGGTCCAAGACCTTTAGCAGCGTGCTCAAGACGCTTGGCTGGTATGGAGAACGGATCCTGGACAGCAGTGAATACCAGGCAGTGAGTAAATTGCGTGCGTTACTGGGCGAGTTCGCGCAACTGGACGCGGTGCTGCCACCCATGGAGGCATCGGAAGCGCTCACACGCTTCACGCGGCTGGTGGCACAGAACGAATTCCAGACCGCCAGCGCGGAAGTGCCGATACAAGTGCTTGGTATGCCGGAGACCGCCGGTCTGCAATTCGATCATGTGTGGATCATGGGTCTGACCGACGATGTGTGGCCTCCGAGCCCACGCCCGGATGCGTTCATTCCCTGGACCTTGCAGCGGCGACACGCGTTGCCGCACGCCAGTGCCGCGCGTGAACTTGACTATGCCAGCCGCATCACAGCTCGCTTATTGAATAGCGCGTCCGAGGTGATCGTGAGTACACCTCAGCGCAATGCGGACACAGAACTGCGACCCAGTCCATTGCTGGCTGATATTCAGGAAGCTACGTCAGCGGAGCTGCCCCAAAGTCAGGTGCGAGATTGGAATGAACAGCTACAGCAACAGGCTGCCACTGCTCTGACCGAGTTTACAGATGAGCAGGCGCCGCCTGTCAGGAATGGCACATTGGTCGAAGGCGGCACCAAAGTCATCAAATCCCAGGCCGCCTGTCCGTTTCAGGCTTTTGCTATATATAGGTTAGGCGCCGAGGAGTTGGAGTCGCCAGCACCCGGGCTCAGCCCACGCGATCGCGGCCTGTTGCTGCATGCGGTGATGGCGCGATTGTGGGAAGCGCTCAAGGATCACGCCGGTCTCGCGAGTTTGCAGCCCGATGCGCGCAGGCATCACATCGAGATAGCAGTCAGATATGCCTTGAACCAGTTCGCAGTCCGTAATCCGGATGCCTTCACACAAAATTTCAAGCAACTGGAGCAGGAACGTCTCACGGGTTTGATTTACGCATGGCTTGAGATTGAGTTGGCGCGTTCGCCCTTCAGCGTCGAGGAACCCGAACAGGAGCGCCGCGTGATGCTTGGTCGACTTACGCTCAGCACGCGGGTGGATCGGGTGGATCGGCTGCCGGATGGTGGCCGCGTAGTAATCGATTACAAGAGTGGCGCGGCCAATCCGCGCGACTGGTTGGGGGAACGGCCCGACGAACCGCAGCTTCCTATCTATGCCGTGTCAGGCGAACCGGCGCCGGCGGCGGTATTGTTCGCCCAGTTGCGTACCGGCGATCTGGCTTATCGCGGCTTTGTCGCACAGGACGGCGTGGCGCCGGAGGTCGGGAACTACGACAGCGCACGCAAGCAGGCCAATGATCCAGCGGATTGGAACGCGCTGCTGGCCCACTGGCGCACGGCGGTAACTGCGCTGGCGGATGAATTCATGGATGGCGTGGCGCGTGTGGCGCCGAAATACGGTGACGAGACCTGCCGCTATTGCCATCTCAACACGCTGTGCCGTATCCATGAACGTAAGGCCGCGGGCATGGAGGATGTTGATGCGCAAGATTGATCAGCCACCGACAGATGCGGCGGAACGCACACGCGCGCTTGACCCGCGCGAGTCGTTCATCGTGCAGGCACCGGCCGGCTCCGGCAAGACCGAACTCCTGACCCAACGTTACCTCACGCTGCTGGCGGTGGTGGATGAACCAGAACAGATTCTGGCTATTACCTTTACCAAGAAAGCAGCCGGCGAGATGCGCATGCGCGTGGCGCGCGCACTCGAGCAGGGCGAAGCTCCGGCACCGGTAGCAGCGCATCAGCGGCAAACCTGGGAGCTGGCGCAGAGCGCGCGTGCACGCGACCAGGTGCGCGGCTGGAACATCGCACGCCATCCGGCGCGGCTGCGCATCCAGACCATCGACTCCCTGAATGCGGAACTCACCCGCCGCATGCCGTTGTTATCCCAGTTCGGTGCACAACCGGCGATTGCCGAACGCCCGCAGCCGCTCTATATGGAAGCCGCGCGCCGTACGCTCGCCTTGCTGGAAGATGGCGACCCGCAGCAGATTCAGGTGGTGAGCGCGCTGTTGGTGCACCTCGATAACCATATTCCGCGTGTCACACAGTTGGTGGCCGATCTGTTGCCACTTCGTGACCAGTGGATTCGCCACACGGGTGCGGGTACCAGTGGTACGCGGCGTGCAGACTTGGAGCGTGCCTTGCAAGAAGAACTGCGCAGGGCGTTGGCACATACGCTGGATGCAATACCGGCTGACTGCCGGAATGATCTGGTGGAACTGGCGAGCCACGCGGGCGCCCGATTGCGTGGGCAGAATTCCGAATCCGAGATCACCGTCTGCACCGAGCTCATCGGCTTGCCGGAAACTACACCGGAAGGTCTGGCGGCATGGCGTGGTCTCGCCGAATTATTCCTCACCAAAACCGGTGATTGGCGCAAGCAGGTGAATGCCAAGCAGGGATTCCCGCCACAGCATGCCGCTGACAAGACCCGCATTCACGAATTGTTGCGGCGATTCACTGAACTGGAATCCTTGCACACACGCCTGGCACGTGTGCGCGAATTGCCACAGCCCCACTACCCCGACAACCAATGGCAGGTACTGGATGCCTTGCTGAACCTGCTGCCATTGGCGGCCGCACAGTTGCAGGTGGTGTTCATGGAACACGGTGCAGTGGATTACGCCGAGGTATCGTTGCGTGCCTTGCGGGCCTTGGGCACGGCAGACGATCCCACGGACCTGAATCTGGCGCTCGACCAGCACCTGCAGCACATTCTGGTGGATGAATTCCAGGACACTTCCGTGAACCAGACGCAGCTGCTGGAGCGGCTCACTGCCGGCTGGCAAGCGGACGATGGTCGCACGCTGTTCATGGTGGGCGATCCCATGCAGTCCATTTATCGTTTCCGCGAAGCGGAAGTAGGACTGTACCTGCGGGTGCGTCAGACAGGACTCGGGCAGTTGCCGCTCACCCCGCTGCTGCTGAGCGCTAATTTCCGTTCTCAGCCGGGACTCGTGCAGTGGTTCAACCACACCTTCCGGCAACTGTTCCCGTCGCAGGAAGATGTGGCGAGTGGCGCTGTGCCCTATGCGGATGCGAGTGCGCAGTACCAGTCCATCGAGGGCGTAGCGGTAGCGGTACATGCGTCGCTGCAACGCGATACAGTCGCTGAAGCTTCACAGGTAACCGATCTCATTAAGGCGCTGCGCGCGCAACACCCGGAAAAACACATCGCGGTGCTGACGCGCGCGCGTACGCATCTGGCGTCCATCATGCGGAATTTGCGCGCGCAGAATGTGCCGTTCCGCGCAGTGGAATTGGAGAGCCTGGGCGAGCGTCCCGTGGTGCAGGACCTGCTGGCGCTGACCCGCGCATTGTTGCATCCAGCAGATCGTACCGCGTGGCTGGCAGTGCTGCGCGCGCCCTGGTGTGGGCTCAGCCTTGTGGCGCTGCATACGCTGGTGGATGGCGCTGGAGCTGTAACGATTCCTGAACAATTACAGGATGAAAACCTTATTGCCAGTCTTGAGCCGCACAGCAACGGTACGCGTTTTGGATCGGTACGCGCGATTCTGCTGGAAGCCCTAACCGAGCGGCGTCGCGGCAACCTGCGCGAGCAGGTGGAGCGGGTATGGCTGCAACTGGCGGCGCCCGCCACCTTGAGATCAGTCGAAGACCTGGCTGACGCCGAAGCCTATCTGGAATTACTGGAAACCCTGGATGATGGCGGGGAACTCCAGGATGCCGAGGAATTAGGAGACGCACTCACGCGACTTTTCGCACGACCGGACCCGCGTGCGGATGAATCGCTGCAACTTATGACCATCCACAAGGCCAAGGGGCTGGAGTTCGATTGCGTGATCATCCCCGGCCTCGGCCTGACCACGCGCACCACTGATAAACCGTTGCTCGCCTGGCTGGAACGTCCGCGTGTAGATGGCCGCGATGATCTGTTGCTGTCGCCGCTGGAATCCGCAGGCAGCGAGCACGATCCCATCTATCAGTTCGTGCTGTCCCTGAGACGAGAGCAGCAGCGCCTGGAGATGACGCGTCTTTTGTATGTAGCTGCCACACGGGCGCGGGAACAGTTGCATCTGTTCGGCCATGCCACGGTTAAAGACAAGGATGGCGAGCGCAGTCTGGCGCAGCCCCGGGCAGATTCGCTGCTGGGCTTGCTTTGGCCGGTGGTGAAGGGTGAATTCCAGGCGGCATTGCAGCAGCAAAGCGCCGTGAACCCGGGCGTTATTGAGCCACACACGCTTCCCGCAACACTGCGGCGACTGCGTTCTGATTGGCACAGACCGATACCGGATAGTTCCATCACCTGGCCTGGTGATTCTCAAACACTGGCAGCCGAAGACCCGGCCGCACTGGAATTTGAATGGGCAGGCGACACCCTGCGCCATGTGGGCACGGTGGTGCATCGGCTGTTGCAACAAATCGCAGATGGGGATTCCACCCAATGGGATATGGCGCGCATAACGGCGTTGCAGCCGCTGATTACCCATTGGTTGCGCCAACTGGGCGTGCCGGATGCGGAACTGCAAGCGGCGGCGGGTGATGTATCCCAGGCATTGTCTACAACAATTACGGATACACGTGGTCAGTGGATTTTAGACCCGCGTCATGCCGAAGCGCATTCTGAATATGCCCTGAGTCACTTCGACGGACAGCGTCTCGCCACTAACGTGATCGACCGTACCTTCGTGGATGAAGATAACATCCGTTGGATCGTGGATTACAAAACCAGCAGCCATCGCGGCGGCGACGTGGAGACATTTCTGGCCCGTGAGCAGTCACGCTATCGCCAGCAGTTGGAGAACTACGCGCGCTTGATGCGCGGTCTGGAACAGCGGCGTGTTAAAGTGGGGCTGTATTTCCCGTTGTTGCGGCGCTTCGTGGAATGGGAACCGATCGATGGCTGAAACCCTTGCACATTGTCTGGTGGTAGCAATCTCCTCGCGGGCCCTGTTCGATCTGGAGCAGAGCCATCACATCTTCACGACTCAGGGTCTGGAAGCCTATTCCGGCTATCAGATCGAACACGAGGACGATCTGCTGGAACCGGGGGTGGCGTTCACGCTGGTGAAAAAACTCCTGCGCCTTAATAGCACCGGTGAGGACAAGCGCGTGGAAGTGATCCTGCTGTCCCACAACAGCGCCGACACCGGCTTGCGAATTTTTAATTCTATCCAGCACTATAATCTCGACATTACACGCGCGGCCTTCACCAATGGCGCGGCCCCCTGGCGCTACGTGGAACCCTTCAGCGCCGACTTGTTCTTGTCGGCGGAGCCGAAAGACGTGGTGGCAGCGCTGGATGCGGGGCGAGCGGCGGCGGCCATCGTGCCCTCACACATCGAGACTTCACCCTCGGACCAACTGCGCATCGCCTTCGACGGCGATGCCGTGCTGTTTTCCGACGAAGCCGAGCGCATCTATCAGGAACAGGGGCTGGCGGCCTTCGCCAAGAGCGAGAAAGCCCAGGCGCGCGCGCCGCTCAGCGGCGGACCCTTCAAGAATTTCCTCGCCGCCTTGCAGCGCATCCAGGCGGAGTATCCCATGGACAAATCTCCGATCCGCACCGCGCTGGTGACGGCGCGTTCGGCGCCGGCGCACGAGCGTGTGATCCGCACCCTGCGGGCCTGGAACATCCGCATAGACGAAGCGCTGTTTCTGGGCGGCCTGCCCAAAGGCGCGTTCCTGAAGACCTTCGGTGCGGATATCTTTTTCGACGACCAAAAAGGCCATGTGGAAGCCGCCGCTGGCTATGTAGCCACCGGCCATGTGCCGCACGGCGTCACCAATATAAAGCGCAAGTAATAGCGGGAAACCCAATGGAAACTCTATCGAAGCTCGGCTTAAATGCCAGATTGAACATAAATCCGGGAATTGCGACAGAAACCCTGCAGAGCTTGGGATCAATCAAGTCCAACCCATTGAGGCTTCAAATCAAAAGGAGGGAAATGTGAAGCGGAATGTATGGATAGCAATCTTTCTTTTACACATTTGCCTGGCGCTGTGTCCACTCGCTGTCAGTGGTAAAGATCAGCGTAATGTGAGCGTGAGCTATGACGGTCATTGGTGGCTTTTGGCACCTAATAATGAGCAATATGGATTCTTGAATGGATTCTTCGACTGCTACTTTTATGAATACAGGGGTTCAGCACATTTTAGTTATTCCGTAGATGTATATCAGCTCGACATAACAAAGTATTTCCAAGGTAATGTATCCGACCTCAATGAACCTATTTTGCGGGTGCTCCTCCAGTTCCATGATCCACGTGGATTTAAGATCATCGATCCATATGCGGAACCTGCCAATGGACAGCGCGGTGGTAAAGACGGACTTTACTGGATGCAGATAAGCGCAAATAGCGGACCGCAATTAGAGCAGCGCGGTTTTATCGAAGGTTATTTGGAGTGCCATGTTAGGTTAAACCATAATAAGGGCGGGGCTTTCTCGAGGCCGCCCGCCGAGTACGTATCTTTGATAACACAGTGGTATGGATTCAAGCGGGATACAGACGACGTTGACCTGGTTCGACAACCCACAGCAATCGCTAATGTACTTTTCAAGTTTCAGGACAAATGAGGGGGAAATAACACGGAAGGGAATTGAGGACAGACTGAACTGACCCTGATTTAACGTGCACCCATATAGGCACATGCTGCCTGAAAAGGTTTTTCATAATCTGAGGTAGAATAGCCGCGTAGCCCATGTACAAGGAAGTGTACAAATGCTTGTAGCAAGCCCCACGTCTTTTCGTTTCTCGGTAATTCCAGCACATTCCATTCGGCAAGACATCTATCATCAGCCGTGTTTCTATATTTGTTCAGCATGACCTTATTCATAAATCACATATACGACAATCGGAGGTAAGTATGCCTAAATCCAAATTGAATGCCTGGTACGGATGGGTGCCAGACCGGCCGGATTTCCGGGACAAGCTATATGCTGCCATCGCCGCGCCACCGAAGAAGCTGCCGTCGAAGGTAGACCTGAGAAAAAGCTGTTCGGCTGTGGAAAATCAGGGTCAACTTGGCAGTTGCACGGCCAACGCGCTGGTCGGTAATCTGGAATTTCTCGAAAAGAAAACCGGCCGGACAGTTTCAAATCTGAGTCGCCTGTTCATTTATTACAACGAACGCGCCATGGAAGGCACCATCAATGAGGATGCGGGTGCGGCAATCCGCGACGGCGTCAAATCGCTGGTGAAGCAGGGCGTGTGCACGGAGAAATTATGGCCCTACAAGATAGCCGATTTCACCGATAAACCGTCCCCGGCCTGTTACAAGCAGGCCAAGGACCACCAGGTGACTTCCTACCATCGCATTATCGGATTGCTGCAGATGCGCGAATGTCTGGCGGAAGGTTACCCGTTCGTCTTCGGCTTTACGGTCTATACCGCTTTCGAGTCAGAATCAGTGGCCAAAACCGGCCAGCTGAACCTGCCAAAACGTGGCGAAAAGAGCCTCGGAGGCCACGCGATCTGCGCCGTCGGTTACGACGACACCACCAAACGATTGCTCATCCGAAATTCCTGGGGCACAGACTGGGGCATCAAGGGCTATTTCACGATGCCCTATGACTACGCCTCCAACAACAACCTGGCGGATGATTTCTGGACGATTCGGGCATTTGAAAATGGCTGAGACTGCAAGTTGCAATCCGGCATAATTCGATTGGTTTTTTAGAGGGTTTTGCCGGTGTAAACCGCGATTTGATAACTCAAGGTGGGTTCGTTTGCTGTCGCCGCGCCTGAATCAGCTCCCAACCGGGATTCTCAGAGTGCAGCACGTGCATAAGGTTCTCATGCACCCGGTGGCGGAATGCACTATCGGGATTCACAGGTACTGCTGCCGTAGCGATACGCGTCACATGCCGGGTCAACGTCAGCGGTATGGCCTGCGGCGGCAGCACGTAATCATCGGTGCGGTTGGCAGTGCCCTGGTTGTTGGTCTGCACGAAGAACGGCACGAAGGCCTGGCCGATGACGGTAAGCGCCTGATAATCTCCGAGGAACAGGCCTTCCGCGTTGGGCGCAAGGTCCAGATCGAAGGGACCGGATATATGTTGTTCGCTCCAGTGCACACCGTCAGTGGATGACGTGAACCAGTAGTCTGTTATCAGCTGACTCGGATCGCTGGTGTTGTTCCTGAAATCAAAGTAACTGACGCCGATGGTGCCGTCAGCCATCACGGCGACGCTGGGCGTAAAGGCCGGCACTGACGGCACGGAATTTATTTCCACCGGCGTGCTCCAGGTCTGGCCGTCATCACTGGATTGGGACAGGGCAATGCCGTCGCGCTGACCGTTGCTGAAGCGGCCATCCTGCCACACCACCACCAGTTGCTTGCCGGGACCGGCTGCCATCTGCGGCAGGCTGGCGCCGGCACGCACCAGAGTTCCGGTGTTGGGATCCTTCGTTCCAACCGAAAGATCCTGCGCCACGGTTATCGGCAGGGACCAGTTAGCGCCGTGATCGGTGGACTGGATTACCTTGATTGCCGCCGTTGCACTATTGTTATTGGTGCCGTCAATCTCCTCGAACACGTTCACAAGGGTGCCATCCGGCATGCCCACGATTTCGTTGCCAAGGGTCTGATTGTTGACGCCCGGATCGTAAATGGGAACGGCGGTCTGCCAGGACATGCCGCCGTTGGTCGTGCGCGCGAAATACGTGGGACCGCGACCGTTGCTGTCGAGCCTGTCCCAGACGGCATAAACATAATTTGGATCATTGGGATCGGCGGTGATGGTTTCCTTGTCGTTGAAGGCATTGGCGCCATCCAGGATGAGCGTCGCCGGGTTGCTCCAGGTTGCGCCGCCGTCGGTGGACTGGCTGACCAGCACGCTGCTGAGTGATCCGGGCGCCATGGTGTCGCCGCTGAAAGAAATAGAAATCACATACGCCACGCCGTTGGGTGAGAAGCTTACCCAAGGATCGGAGGCGCGGGCATAATTTCCACCGTTCGTCGTAGTACCACTACCGCAGACGGATAGATTGAGCGTCTGTTCAGACCAGGTCTTACCGTTGTCCAGACTGCGCGCGACGACGAGTCCGTGGGCTCCGCCATCAGACCAGCGATCCTGTTGCCAGATGCCGATCAGATTGGATGGGTTGATCGGGTTGACTGCCACATACGGCTCCACTTCGGCATCCTCGTAATTGACGCTGCCTTGCATTGCTCCACCGCAGTTGTTGGCGTAGGGAGAAGCACCGGACACCCGCACCAATGGTGCGCCAGGTGGCGGCAGCGATGCTGTGGGCGGGGGAGTGGATCCCGATGAAGAGCCGGAGCTTCCTCCGCCACCGCCACAGGCAGACAGTAATAGATTCGCAGCAAGAATGATCCAATACAGGTTCTTTTTCGGAACATTCTTCGCCATACGTGGACCTCGATGCAGGGGCGGCAAGTAGGCTATTTATAGCATTCCCGTGCTGGTTTGCCAGAGCACGGCAGTTTGTTTCACAAATGATTTAGATGTAGATACACCATTTGCCCGCGGGTCCCATCTCGAGTCATGGAACAGGACTGAAAAAGAAAACGGCGGGCTTGTGGCCCGCCGTCCCGGCTTTGACACATCAGATGAGCTGTTTACCAGATCACGCAACGTTTCTTGTTGACCATCGGGCTGCCAACCGGGATGTTGAAAGCCTGCTGGAACTGGGGCAGGTTGGCAAGCGTGCCGTTCACACGATCTTCCTGCGGTGGGTGCGGATCAACTGTCACCCTGCGGAGCAATTCCTCTGGGCGGGTGTTGCTGGCCCACACATGGGCAAAGCCCAGGAAAAACTGCTGATCCGGCGTGAAGCCATTAATGGTCTTGGCCGTTTTGTAGTACGGTGAGGCGTGGAAGGCGATCCACGAAAGCTTCAAGCCGCCGAGATCCGCGATCGCTTCGCCCGTGACCAGCTTGCCCTGCACATGCACCTTGCCGTCCACCGTGTAGCTTGAGAACTGCTTGGCGATGCAGCGCACGTTTTTGTCAAAACGCAGGCGATCCACTTCACTCCACCAGTTCTTGAAGTTGCCGTTACCGTCAAACTTGCTGCCCTGATCATCGAAGCCATGGGTCATCTCATGGCCCATGACCGCGCCGATGGCACCATAGTTCACCGCCATGGGTGCGTTGGGATCGAAGAACGGCGGTTGCAGGATGCCGGCCGGGAAATTGATGTTGTTTTGATGCGGCGAGTAGTACGCATTTACGGTCTGCGGCGTCATGAACCACTCATTCTTGTCCACCGGTTTGCCAATCTTGTTGAGTTCGCGATTATTCTCGAACTCGTTGGCACGCATGACGTTCAACGCATAGGAGCCGCGATTGACATCGAGGGCGGAATAATCACGCCATTTATCGGGATACCCGATGCGCTCGCCCATCATGTCCAGCTTCGTGATGGCGGCCTTGCGGGTCTTGTGGCTCATCCAGGAGATAGTGCTCAAGTCGCTCTTGAGCGCCGCGCGAATACTATGCAGAATCTCCAGAGCGTCCTCCTTGGAGGAGGGCGGGAAATTCTTTTCTACATAGAGTTTGCCGACCGCGAAGCCGAGTGCATCGTCTTCTGCATCAATCACGCGCTGCCAGCGAGGCAACTGTTCTGTGGTGCCGTTGAGAGCGGATTGCATCTTGAAGTCTTCATCTACGTACGGCGTAGACAGGTAGGGCTCGTACGCGTTCAGTAATTGCCAGCGCAGATAGGTCTTCCAGTCGCTGAGCGGTCGTCTGGCCAAGTCACGGCTCATAGCCTTGAAGAAGTTCGGCATGGCCAAGTTGACACTCTTGATTTCCGGATGGCCGATGTCTGCCAAGTAAGTTTGCCAGGAAAAATTGGGTGTGAGTTTGTCGGCTTTCACCAATGTCATGACGTGATATGTGGCTTTTGGATCGCGCCGTTTTATCCTTGACATGGATGCCGTGGCCAGGCTGGTCTCGATATCCATGACAATGCTGGATTTCCGGCCCGCTTCATACATCGGGTCTCCCGATAATAAAAAGCTGTTCGCAATATGCTGCACATAAGCAGTGCGGATCTTTGCCGAATTGGGATCCTGATTCAGGTAATAATCCCGATCCGGCAGACCCAGTCCACCCTGTTCGGCGGCGGCGATGACTTTGGAGCTGTTTTTTAGATCTTGCATTGGGCCGAAGCCGAACAGAGCATTCACGCCGATCATCTGCAGATGGGCGATTTCCGCCAGCAACTGCTTCGGGTTCTCGATGCTGTCGATGCGCTCAAACTCCTGTTTCAGCGGTTCAATGCCGGCTTTGTTGATGGCCGTTTCGTCCATTCCGCTGGCGTAGAAATCGCCGATCTTCTGTTCGTCACTGCCAGGCTTCGCCTGGGTATTTTTGGCGGCGTCTTCCAGTATTTGATGAATCACTTCCTGATTATGCTTTTGCAATATACTGAATTGGCTCCAGCGCGCATACGCCGGTGGAATCGGATTGTCCTTCTGCCAGGTGCCGTTGGCGTACTCAAAGAAATTGCGGGAGGGGCTGACGCTTTTGTCGAGCCAGCTGAGATGCAAACCTTGCGCATCCGCGGCGGTGGCAGGCGTGGCGGGTTCGCCGGCAGCAAGTGCGCCCAAGGGGGCAGCACACAGCATGCCCATGAGAAGATAACTGGTCAGTCGCATAAAGCCTCCGTTTGGATGAGAGCTGCGGTATTCGGCCCCGGGCTGGAGCCGCAATTATCGATAAACCTGTAGCATGCAAGCAACGCCGGTAAATAATCCGAACCATCCCCACACGCGGGAACCGATACTAACATAGCCCGTCAAAGCTGCGATGCCCGGAAATAAAGGGATTTCTCCGCTCCCGGCAGTCACTTCAGTGGCTGTAGCATCCCGACCCAAGGCTATCTAAGGAGTGAGTCATGAAAATCGCGATATCGTATTCCATCCTGCTATTGGCGGCTGCGTTGACGTCCGGCTGGGCAGGGCCGTTGGCCGCGGCGGACATCACCAGTGCCTACCCGGGTACAGTTAGCCTCAAAGTGGATTTGAGCGATGCACCCCGCAAACTTTTCCACGTGCAGGAGCGTATTCCGGTCACTTCAGGGCCACTCACGCTGTATTACCCAAAGTGGATTCCCGGCGAGCATTCCCCCAGCGGACCGCTGCAGAACATGGCGGGTCTGATGTTCACTGCCAACGGCCAGAGCCTGACCTGGCGCCGCGATCTGGTCGATATGTACGCAATTCATATCGATGTCCCGCAGGGCGTGCATGATCTGAAAGTAACGTTTGATTTTCTATCACCCACCAGCGGCGGCGAATTTGGTGGCAGCGTCTCGGCCACGCCCAGGATCGTGGATCTGGAGTGGAATCAGGTACTGCTATATCCAGCAGGCTACGCTTCCAAGGCCATCACGTTCTCGCCCAGCGTCAAACTGCCGGTTGGCTGGCAATATGCCACGGCGCTGGAACCGCACAGCGGCAGCAGCGGCGAGATCCATTTCAAATCGGTGACGCTCAACAACCTGGTGGATTCACCGTTGATAGCCGGACAGTATTTCAAACAGGTAAATCTGGACCCCGACGCAAAAGTGCCGGTATATATGGATATCGTAGCGGATGGCCTCGAGAATCTAGTCATCACATCCGTACAGATACAGCATTACCGCAATCTGGTGCAACAGGCGTATAAGACTTTCGGCTCGCACCATTACGATTCCTATCATTTCCTGTTTACGATCTCGGACAATACCGGGCATTTTGGACTAGGGATACTCTGATCAATTGAGTATTTTTAAGGGCAGGACGGTCAACACCAACATTGATATGCACCCGTATCATCTCCGCCAGGTTTCAAGCAGAGGATTTCAGTAGTCAGGTTGTGATTGTATC
>JBOIBD010000053.1:0-14222 GCA_050739415.1 Gammaproteobacteria bacterium
GTCCCCCTCGTGAGGGCCCGGCTTGTCAGCGCGCGGACGTCAAGCTGGAGGGCAACACCGCTATCAGTCAGGGTGTGGCGCATCTCACCGGCGCGCCGGTGATGGCCACCGATCTGCGCGCATCCGCGAGTCTGGTCCTGGCGGGATTGGTGGCGGAAGGTGAGACCGAGGTCGAGCGCATCTATCACATTGATCGTGGTTACGAGACTATTGAAGAGAAACTGGGCCAGTTGGGCGCGAAGATCCGCAGAGTGCCAGCCTGACTCCATGGCGATGACATCCGAAGCGAACAAAATTGTCATACAGGTTTTTCTCGTAGCTACCATTTATTGTCTTATGGGAACCTGTTTTGCGGGGACACAGGGGAGAATTGATAATTGGCAAGAGAAGGGGTGTGTGGATACCAAAGAGTTTTTAGCATCAGCAATAAGGGGTGCTGATATTGAATATTCGGCAAGTACAAAAAGAGTCGCGCCATTGTCTGTTTGGGTGATGGACGATGCTCCATCAGGGATCATGATCCCAGCAGTAAGTTACAGTCATCTCGACATTTTGGAGCCTTCTGTTGATACGCGCCCGATGGTTTCAATAAGTAACGTAGATCGAAGTGTCTATGTGATTATTTTTGTGTATGAACCACCGGTAGAACACGGCCTTATTGATAATTATTTTCAATCTGATTGGCCCGGATTTAAAGATACGCATTATGACTTTTCTTATGCCGGGCTGATTGAGACTGGGCTGGATCATTCAACAAAAGATATTAACTGCTCGTCCTCAAATGAGGTTGATCAAGTTAACTTGGCGATGGCACTGGGGTTCAAAGCTATTGCTATAAGCCGCGCAGGCTTGATTGCGGTATTACGTCCGGTAAATGCAAAGGGCTGGATTTCTATACGTGATAGCAATGGTGAGCGTGTGACTGATATATCGATCGCTTACGTGGACAATCCAAACAAAGTCATGCATGCGTATATTTATACGAGAGGCAAGCAATTCGCAAACCTGGGCTTTGCCGCAGCTGAAGGCCATACACATGTGAAATCTTCCCCACCAGCTTGGTTGGATCTAATTACTCCTGTGGTGCAGGGCGTGTCCCGCGGGGACGTTGAAGAACTCCGAACCGCTCTTTTGAGGGCTGGATTTGATAGAGCCAGTATAAATTCGTTGGATCGCTACATTGCAAAGCAGAAATAGTATGGAGCTCGCACACGATGTGTGTGCGAGAGTCAACTGTTCTGCTGCACCGGCCGTTCAGCGATTTTCACTTGCACGCTGAAACGTTTTCCGTGACGGATACCCTCCAGTACCACGAGCGTATCGGGTGATTTGCCGGCGATGCGGTTGAGCGCATCGCTGCTGTTCACCACTACTCTGCCATCAATACTCTGGATCACATCGCCGGGCACCAATCCGGCCTTGTTGCCGGGTCCGTTCGGCGCCACGCTGGTGATGATGAAACCGTCCGTGCCCTTCAATTGGAAGGCTTGTGCGAGTTGTGGGGTGATGTCCTGTGGTTCCACACCTAAATAACCACGCCGCACCCGTCCATAAGCGATGAGTTGTTGCATGACGCCGCGCGCAAGATTCACCGGGATGGCGAATCCAATGCCGTTGGAACCACCGCTGGTAGAAAACAGTGCGGTGTTGATTCCAACCAGTTGGCCGTGCGCGTTCACCAGAGCGCCGCCGGAATTGCCTGGGTTGATCGCGGCATCGGTCTGGATGAAATTCTCGAAGGTGCTCAGGCCCAACTGGCTGCGTCCGAGTGCGCTGACGATGCCGTGGGTCACGGTCTGGCCCACACCGTAGGGGTCGCCGATGGCCAGCACCACGTCGCCCACATGCAGGTCATCAGAGCGTCCAAGTTCAATCGGCTTCAGATGCGGCAGGCTGATTTTGATCAACGCCAGGTCGGTGTCCGGGTCCACACCCACCACACGCGCCGCGGCGCTCCGACCATCCGCAAGACCCACCCGGATGGCGTCGGCGCCGCTGATGACGTGGTAATTGGTGAGAATGTAGCCGTTGATGCTGACGATGACGCCTGAGCCGAGGCTGGTCTCCAGCCGGTTGCGTGGCAGCCCCGGGGGTTGGGAGCCAAAATAGCGCCGCCAGTACGGGTCGTCCACGAGCGGGCCGGTTGTTGTCAAGCGTCGTGCGCTGTGCACGTTGACTACCGAGGGTGAGGAAATATCCACAGCGCCTGCGTACGAGTCCACGGCGCGCTGTGCGGTACTGCCGCCGGAGCCAGCGAGCAAGCCGGGGCGAAAGTACACCACCACGAAGGCGATGGCGAGTCCTACTACTACCGCTTGCAACAGCAGGATTACGGTGCGCGTCAGGGCTTTCATCGGCATACGCTAACATGGTGCCGAGCACTCCGTCAGCTGATGGCCTTCGATAGTGGCGGGGCTGCAAAGGCGCTGTGTATAATGCGTCATTCTTTGTGTCTTCCGCCTGGTTTATCCCGTCCCATGGGCCTACCGGTCTGTGAGCAGTGGTTCTTGAATTCTCAGGAGAGGGGTGAATGAGCGAAGAGATTGATCAGAGCAAACGTCACTTCCTCACTGTCGCTACCGTAGTGGTCGGTGCCGTGGGCGTGGTGATGACGGCCGTACCCTTCGTATCTTCCATGGAACCCAGCGCCCGCGCTCTCGGCCTTGGCGGCCCAGTGGACATTGACGTCAGCAAGATCGAGCCGGGCAGCATGATCAAGGCCAAATGGCGCGGCAAGCCTACCTGGGTAGTGCAACGTCCTCAAACCGCGCTTGCCGAATTGCCACAGAACGACCCGCGCTTGCGTGATCCAAATTCCGACGAGCCGCAGCAGCCTACGTATGCCAAGAACGGCTGGCGTTCCATCAAGCCGGAACTGTTCGTGGTGATTGGCATCTGCACACATCTGGGATGTTCGCCTTTGTATGTGCCGCAGCCCGGCGATCCCAGCGTGGGACCGACTTGGCCCGGTGGTTTCCACTGTCCCTGTCACGGCTCGCTTTATGATCTGGCCGGACGTGTTTTCAAGAACGTGCCGGCGCCGTTGAATCTGCCGGTGCCGATGCATTTCTACGTCAACGACAAAGTGGTCCGCATCGGGGAGAACCCCAAGGGTTCAACTTCCAAGTACACCGAACCGTTGGTGTGGTAGCCATGTTTGCGTTCGCCAATCTTCTTGAGAATGTGGGGAGGCTCGCCTGATGAGCGCCGAAAAAGAAAAACGCGACTATCTGGATGTAACTGGTGGGTGGTTGCATGGCTTACGTGACTGGATAGATGCGCGGTTTCCCATGTCTTCATTCTGGGAGAAACACGTATCCCAGTATTACGCGCCTAAGAATTTCAACTTCTGGTATTTTTTCGGTTCCATTGCCCTACTTATCCTGGTAAACCAGATCCTCACCGGCATCTTTCTCGCCATGAATTACAAGCCTGCCGCCACCGCAGCGTTTGCCTCGGTGGAATACATCATGCGCGATGTAAATTGGGGTTGGCTGATCCGCTACATGCATTCCGTAGGCGCCTCGATGTTCTTCGTGGTGGTGTACTTACACATGTTCCGTGGCGTGATGTACGGCTCGTACAAGAAACCGCGCGAACTGTTGTGGATATTCGGCATGTTGATCTATGTGGCGCTCATGGCCGAGGCCTTCATGGGCTATCTGCTGCCCTGGGGCCAGATGTCTTTCTGGGGCGCGAACGTGATTATCTCGCTGTTTGGTGCCATCCCCGGCATTGGCTCCGGCCTGGAGCAGTGGATACGCGGTGACTTCTACATCTCCGACATCACGCTCAACCGTTTCTTCGCGCTGCACGTCGTGGCGGTGCCGCTGGTACTGTTGGGCTTGGTGCTGTTCCATCTGATCGCGCTGCACGAAGTTGGTTCCAACAATCCAGATGGCATCGAGATCAAGAAGCACAAGGACGCCAATGGCATCCCGCTGGACGGCATTCCGTTCCATCCGTACTACACCATGAAGGATATTTGCGGTGTCATCGCGTTCATCGCGATTTTTTCGGCAATCATCTTTTTCTCGCCAGGATTGCACGGACTGTTCCTGGAGCCCTCCAACTTTGATCCGGCCAATGCGCTCAAGACTCCGCCCGATATCCATCCGTTATGGTATTTCGGGCCGTACTACGCGATCCTGCGATCCATTCCGAACAAGGGACTGGGTGCGTTGGCATTGTTGCTGTCCATCGTGATCCTGTTCGTATTGCCCTGGATTGATCGCAATCCAGTGAAATCCATACGTTACCGTGGCCCGCTCTACCGGTTTGTTCTGCTTCTGTTTGTGCTTACCTTCATTGTGCTGGGCTACATTGGCATGCAGCCGGCTACAGCATTCTGGGCAGAAATCGGCCAGCGCATTTCTGAATTGTACTTCCTGTTCTTCGTGACCTCCTGGGTGTATTCCAGACCACGTTCGCGCGTCTTCCTCGTGGTCGCTTTTATCGTCGTGATGGCCATCATTACTTTCTTGGATGCCATCAGTTGGGTATCCAGTGGCGCCACACTCAAGATGATTTCCTGGCTGATTCCGCTGGTGTATTGCATCATTTTCCTGCTGCTGCCGGCCTTGGCTGGGAAGCTTGTCGAGCCGAAGCCGGTTCCGGAAAGGGTGACAGTCAAATGAAAACATTTGTTTGCGCATTTCTGCTGGCTGTTTTGCCGGTGTTCGCACATGCTCAAGACGAAGGCGTGAAGTTGCAGTCGGCCAATGTTGACATGAGCAACACCGCTTCGCTGCAACGTGGAGCCAAGTTCTTCGTGAACTACTGCATGGGCTGTCATTCGGCGCAATACGTGCGCTATAACCGCATGGGCCAGGACCTAGGGCTCAACGACGCCCAACTGAATAGCTATTTGATGTTCGCCGGCGGTAAAGTCACCGACACCATGGTGAGCGCCATGCCACAGGCGGACGCCACGAAATGGTTTGGTACGGCGCCGCCGGATCTGTCGCTGGAGTCGCGCAGCCGTGGTACGGACTGGATTTACACCTATCTCAAGTCCTTCTATCTCGATCCGAAATCCACCACCGGGGTGAACAACACCGTGTATCCACACGTGGCCATGCCAGATATATTATGGGAATTGCAGGGTACGCAGAAAGCCGTATTCAACACCGTGAAGAATCCAGACGGCAGCACTTACCAGGTGTTCGATCATTTTGAGCAAGTGACACCCGGCAAGATGACGCCGGAGCAGTTTGATCGTGCAGACCGTGACATCACAAATTTTCTCGCCTACATGGGCGATCCGGTCATGCTCAAGAGCCGGAGCCTGGGATTGCGGGTTATTGGTTTTCTGATCGTGCTTTTCATCCTCGCTTACCTACTAAAGAGAGAGATTTGGAAAAAAATACATTGATTTACGGCGTGACCGAGCGTGTCATATGACGCGCCCTCATACCCGTTCCGAAGAGGCGTTTCCTGCTCACAGGCCGACAGCCATGACGCTATATTCACGAGCCAGCTGCCCTCACTGTCACCGCGTACGTTTCGTGCTCGCGGAGAAAGGCATCGCCATGGATATCGTCAACATTGAGGGCAGCAAACTGCCCGAGGATCTGCTCGAGCTCAATCCCTATAACAGTGTGCCGACGCTGGTGGACCGGGATCTGGCGCTCTATGATCCACGCATCATCATGGAATACCTGGACGAGCGTTTTCCGCATCCGCCGCTGATGCCGGTGGATCCGGTGGCGCGTGCACGTTTCCGTCTAGCGCTGTATCGCATCGAACGCGACTGGTACAGCCTGGTGGACGAGATCGAGCAATCGCCTAACAAACCCCACGCGCGCGCTCGCAAACTGTTACGCGAAGGTTTGCTGGCGGCGTCCGATGCTTTCGCTGCCAAGCCATTTTTTCTGAGCGATGAATTTTCCCTCGTGGATTGCAGTATCGCTCCCATCTTGTGGCGTCTGCCGCGCTATGAGATTGACATCCCTGCGCAGGCCAAGGCGCTGAGCAAATATTCCGAACGCATCTTCCAC
Organism: Gammaproteobacteria bacterium; assembly: GCA_050739415.1. Lineage (GTDB taxonomy): Bacteria > Pseudomonadota > Gammaproteobacteria > Natronospirales > REEB76 > REEB76. The sequence goes on from JBOIBD010000053.1 coordinate 6,000, forward strand.
CGTCCGGCCTTCAAGTCTTCCCTCACCGAGATCGAGCGCGAGATGCGCGAGGCCGCCTGAGCGGCGACGGCAAGGGATTGTTCCGCCATGCTTTCCAAAAAGCCCTATCTTCTGCGCGCCATGCACCAGTGGATGGTGGACAGTCACCACACGCCGCACCTTGTGGTGGACGTCAACGTTGTCGGCGTGGAAGTGCCGCCCGGTTATGCCAAGGACGGCAAACTGGTGCTCAATCTAAGTTACGATGCCACCGACCGGCTGGAACTCGTCAACGAGCGTGTGGAATTCTCCGCGCGCTTCGGCGGGGTGTCGCGGCACCTGCGCATTCCCATGGATGCCATACTTGCCATCTACGCACACGAAACCGGACAAGGCATGGTATTCGGTCCGGAAGATGAACCGGCGCCCGCTGGCGGAGCTTCGCCGGTGGCGGGAGTGCCCAAATCCGCCAAGTCCGGCAGCACGAAAAAGCCTAGTCTTAAAATCATAAAATAAGTTCCTTTCCTTATCACCTTTCCCCTGGCGGGAGAGGGAAGGGTGAGGGGGTAAATCTCGAAACGACGGTATGGGTATATGCCGCCCTGCATTTCTCGCAGGGTGCGCTTGCGCACCGGAATGATTCATGATCCCGTGTTTTGTGGGAGCGGCGATATTCGCCGCGATTTTGCATCGCGACGGAGACCGTCGCTCCCACAGGGTGTATAAATGCGCCTTACATTCTGGTGTAGGTTGGGGTGAGCGGAGCGAACCCCAACATTTATTATGACGATGAAATGAGCATGGAAACCAAAAGCAATCTCAATCGTACGGTACATAGGCTGAGCAAAGCACGACCGGTGCTGCGCTGGCGCCTGTTGACCTGGGCCTTCGGCCGCGCGGTACGGTTCATGCGAACCGGTGGTCTACGCTTCGAGGATCTGACGGAAGAACGCGCGCTCTTGCACATCCGAAACCGCAAGCGCGTGCAGAACCATATCGGCTCGGTACACGCCGCAGCCATGGCGTTACTGGCAGAAACCGCTACCGGTGCAGTCCTAGGCATGAATGTGCCAGATGACCGCGTGCCGCTGCTGAAAAGTATGCAGGTGGAGTACCTGAAACGCGCGAAAGGCGATTTGCGCGCCGAAGCCACGCTGGATGCAGCTGCACGGGCACGGATTCTGACCGAGGAAAAAGGCGAAATCGTAGTACCGGTAAAAGTCACCGATGAGAGCGGCGAAGAGCCGATCCGCTGCCGCATGTTGTGGGCCTGGGTGCCGAAGAGACGGCCATGATCAAAGTTATCCAGTACGACATCACCGATCTGGACGTAGACGTAATCGTGAATGCTGCGAACACCACGCTCTTGGGCGGCAGCGGCGTGGACGGCGCCATCCATCGGGCCGCGGGTCCGCAACTGCTGGAAGCTTGCAGGAAACTCGGCGGCTGTCCCACCGGCGAGGCGCGCATCACACCCGGTTTCCGGCTCAAGGCCAAATGGGTGATCCATACGCCGGGGCCGGTCTGGCACGGCGGCAATGACGGCGAGCCGCAACTACTGGAGAACTGCTACCGCAATTCCTTCAGTCTGGCGGAAGAAGCTAAGGCCCGCAGTATCGCGTTACCCAACATCAGCACCGGGGCGTATGGTTACCCGAAAGAAGATGCAGCACGCATCGCACTCAAGGTCATGCACGCAAACGACAAGGATTTCCGCAGTATCGTGGCGTGCTGCTTTGATGCAGAGAACACCGCGATTTATCGGAAACTACTGGGAGCCGCTACCGAATCGGAAGATGATTAACTGGACTTTGGATCAAGTAAACGCAGGACGACGTGAGGGAGCGCAAGTTTGTTGCAATACGAAAATAATTACATCTGAATTCCGCTCTCACTCAGGCAACATCTTACCCGGATTCAGAATTACCTTCTAATCAAATTGCTGTTTGATGCTCTCCGAACAGCTGCTCGTCGATCAGATCACATAGGCAGTGCAAGCACAGCAGATGCACTTCCTGGATGCGCGCTGTAACCTTAGCTGGCACACGGATTTCCACGTCCGGTGATTTCAACAGCGGCGCCATTTTACCGCCATCACGTCCGGTGAGTGACACAATGCGCACACCTTTCTCATGGGCGACTTGCATGGCGCGCATGACGTTTGGTGAGTTGCCGCTGGTGGAAATGGCCAGCAGCACATCACCCGCTTGACCCAGTGCACGCACCTGTTTCGAGAAGACTTCAGTGTAGTCATAGTCGTTGGAGATAGATGTCAGCGTGGAGGTATCGGTGGTGAGTGCGATGCCGGCGAGCGGAGCGCGTTCCCGCTCGAAACGGTTGAGTAGCTCCGCAGAAAAATGCTGGGCATCCGCGGCTGAACCGCCGTTACCGCAGCTCATAATCTTGTGATTGGCTTGCAGGGCATTTGCCATCAGTTGCGCGGCGCTGACGATGGACGGCACCAAGATTTTGAGCGCCGCCTGTTTGGTGGCGATGCTGTCGCTGAAAAGCTGGATAACGCGGGTATTGGGTTCCATTGTAAAATTCCTCTGTTTAAGTCAATCGGCGCGGAAAGCATCCTTGATCCAATCGGTGTGGGATTCCCCGTCGGTAGTTTCATCTACGGCTACCACATCAAAGCGTATCGGCCGGCGCCGGTAACGGGCATCCTGCAGCAGAAAGTGCTGTGCGGCGTGCAGCAGTTTCTCCTGTTTGCGTGCGTTCACACTTTCCGCGGCGTGACCGAAACCGCGTGCACGGCGAAAGCGTACTTCCACCATGACCAGCGTGTCAGCGTCTGTCATCACCAGATCCAGTTCACCCTGTGCGCAGCGGTAGTTTCGAACCAGCAGCCTGAGACCGGCACGGCGTAGCAGTTCCAGCGCCTGGTCTTCGGCACGTTGTCCCGCGGCCAGATGCGGCGCGAGATTCACGGCGGCGGGCTAGGCGCTGCCACCACGCCGGTGGGGAGCAGTGAAGCCGGCGCCAGCAATTTTGGCATACCGTTTTTGAAGCTTGCCCAATCGAGTTTACGGTGGATGCGGCCGCTGCTATCCATGCTGAGCAGTCCGGTCATGCCCTGCACTGTCATACTGAACGCTTTGCCTTTATACAACAGCGGCACCAGTCGCCAGGCGTCAAAGCCCAGCGCATACAGACGACTGTTGCCGGAGATATTGTTGGGCCACAGGCTCGCCACGGTCGAGCGGGTATCAGCCGCCGCACCACTGGTTTCAAGTGTCCAGGGCATGTCGTCGAAGTTGATGCCGTCGAAATCCGTATCCGCCGGCTCACCCGGCTGATACACCTGTGAGGTGGAATATACCGGCACGTTGATGGCGTGGTAGAAGCGCAATTGTGGACGGATCAGTTTTGCGTCGCTGGAGTTGGCCGCCAGAAAAATGAACTGGATATCCTGGCGGCGGCGTGGTTCAAACTGCAGGTGCGTGCCAAGGAATGCCGCAAGTTGTTCGTCGCGGTATTGGCTGTCGTTCAGGTTGAGCAGGCGCGTGATGGACACGGAAAAATCGCTGGCTCCGGGCGGATAGAGTTGGGTACCGAGTAGCGTGCCACCCAGTTGTGCAAAGTGCGTCGAAAACGCGTTCAATACGCGTGTTCCCCAATCGCCTTGCTGTACCAGCGCCACGCCGTACATCAAATCTTGTGCGACCAGACGATCTGCCACTTGCGTGGCTTCATCTTCGGGTGACAGCCCGAATTGGAATAATCCCGGCGGTACGGATTTACCAGTATCGATCGTGTTGAGTGCCAGCACCGGGATTTGCAGCGAACCCAAGGCCACGATGCCGTTCACCGCGTCTTTGATGAGCGGTCCAATTACCATGTCTTCACCCGCAGCAGCTGCTTGGTGATACGCGGACTGTGCGCCGGCAGCGGTGCCACCAGTATCATAAAAGGTGACAGCCGGTGTGCTGCCATTGTTTGATAACTGGAAGTACGCAGTTAGCAAGCCATCACGCACTGCGTCGGCAACGGACTGATAGGGACCGGACAGCGGCAACAGGACTGCGACGCGCGCAGGATAAGTCGCGAAGGCTTTTTGCTTTGCAATCAGCTCCGGTACGATGTCCTGATCGGCGGGATGATTGGGGAATTCTGTCTGCCAGGCTTGCAGTTGCTGCAGAAGATTCTTGGGTTGTTGCCAGATGTTGCGTGTGATGCTGCCCAGCACCAGCCAGCCGCGTGCTGTTGGGGAAATGGTTTTCGACAAATTCAGAATATTGAGCGGCGCTGTGCTCTGGGTGATGATTTGCCAGATGCGTTGGTGGTTGTTATGAATGGCGACGCTGTTGTCGCCGAGATAATTTTCCCGTTCGCTCAAGTCTTCGACAGCGGCAACCGTGTCATCAAGCGCCACGTGTACTTCGGCGCGAAGCAGCAGTGTTCTGGCTTTCAGCTCGTCCGGTAGCGGCGACAGCGGGAAGTTTAAATGTTGGAGAGCAGCTTGAGGCTGCTGCGCCGCGAAATCCAGGTTTGCCTTGAGCAATTCCACCCGCGCATTCAAGGCCGGATACAACGTTTGTTCCTGAATCTGGCCCAGCAGTTTCCAGGCTTGTGCGCTTTCGTGAGCTTGCCACCAGGCTTCTGCGGCGCTCACCAGATATTCATTGCGTGCTTCGCCCTTGACCGTTGCTGCCAGACTCATATAGATCTGTGCTGCATCGGCATATTTGCCTTCCTGCTGCAACGTCGCAGCCTGGGCAGCCTTGCCTTGCGGGGCCTGACGCGTGGCTGTGACGGCGCAACCCGCCAGCAGACACAGCAGCACGACGAGCAAGCAGAAATGACGAATGGAACCCGACAGGTTGCCTTGCATGGATTTTGGTTTCCGGTGCAGGATGGGCGATACCGTAATCATACCTTTTACGGACGGGTCACGGAAAATCACGGGGGAGTCATGACGGAACAGAACACGGGCACGCTCTATGTTGTGGCCACGCCGATCGGCAATCTGAACGATCTCTCGCCACGGGCGCAACGGACTCTCACCGAAGCGAACCTGATCGCCGCCGAGGATACGCGCCACTCGACAGTGCTGCTTAAGCATTTTGGCATCCGTACGGCCATGCTGTCGCTGCACGATCATAATGAGGCTGAGCGCACGCCCGGGCTGATCGAAAAACTGCTGGCAGGCGAGTCGGTGGCCTTGATCTCGGATGCGGGTACACCGCTCATCAGTGATCCAGGCTTTGAGCTGGTGCGCGCCGCGCGTGCTGCCGGTATCCGCGTGATTCCCGTGCCCGGAGCCTGTGCCATGATCGCGGCCTTGTCCGCTAGCGGCCTGCCCACCGACCGTTTCGCGTTCGAGGGATTTCTGCCGCAGAAGGCGTCAGCACGACAAACGCGGCTTGAAAAACTCATTTTTGAAACGCGCACGCTGATCTTTTATGAGTCCGTGCATCGTCTCAAAGAATCGCTGGCTGATATGGCGCAGCTATTCGGTGCCGAACGGCACGCTGTGCTCGCGCGAGAACTCACTAAACTGCACGAAACCATACTCGATGGCACACTTGCCGAACTTTTGGCATGGGCAAGTTCCGATGATTATGCAGTCAAGGGTGAGGTAGTGCTGTTGGTAGCGGGTGCTGCTGCACTCGATTGTCCCAAGGACGTGGATAGCGTGCTCACTATTCTGCTGGAAGAATTGCCCGTTAAACAAGCGGCTGCGTTAACCGCGAAACTCACAGGTCAGAAGCGCAATGCGGTTTACCAGCGCGCTTTGGAAATCAACATGCGGAAGAAAACCTGATTTCTGTCAGTGCCTGACTTCTGTAATTTGTGCCACCGGCTTGGAAAGCCGATAATTCCAAATGGAGTCGGCCGGATGGCCGCTGCGCGCAAGCGTGGAGGAAAGTCCGGGCTCCATAGGACAGAGTGCCAGGTAACGCCTGGGGGGCGTGAGCCCACGGACAGTGCCACAGAAAACATACCGCCGATGGCCTTCGGGCTCAGGCAAGGGTGAAATGGTGCGGTAAGAGCGCACCGCGCGGCGGGTAACCGTACGCGGCACGGAAAACCCCACTCGGAGCAAGACCAAATAGGGGAGCCGCGGGTTCGTCCCGCACGTGTGGTCCGCACGGCTCCCGGGTAGGTCGCTTGAGGTGCGCGGTGACGCGCATCCCAGAGGAATGGCTGTCCCCGACAGAACCCGGCTTACAGGCCGACTCCTTATATTTATTCCGGCCAACATTCCCACCCGTCTATCTTGAAGCCTGTCGTTCCTGATGCATAAATGGGTGATTCCAATCTTTTCCTGATATCCGGGAGGTAAATGAGATGAGTGATCTATCTGTACAGAAGCACAAAGCCGAATCTTTACGACGCTTGCATCAAGCTCCGCCGATTCTAGTGCTGCCGAATGCCTGGGATGTATCCAGCGCGGTGTTGTTCGAGCGCGCAGGTGCACGCGCCATTGCCACCACCAGCGCCGGTGTCGCCAACAGTCTCGGTTATGCCGATGGCCAGTGCGCTCCGCTGGACGCTGTGTTGAAGGTAACAGCACGCATGGCGGCAGCGGTACAGGTGCCATTGAGCGCGGATATGGAAGCGGGCTATGGCAACACCCCCGATGCATTGGCTGGGGTGATCCGGCGGTTGATCGAGGCCGGCGCAGTCGGTGTGAATCTGGAAGACAGTTTACCGGCTGGATCCCAACAAGCCTTGCGCGATGTGGCCGAACAGCAAGAGCGTTTGCGCGCTGCACGCCGGGCAGCCGACACCCTGGGTATACCGCTGGTGATCAATGCCCGCACGGATGTGTTTCTGCATCAGGTGGGCGAACCGGCCACACGTTTGCGCGAAACCGTGCGGCGACTTGAGGCCTACCACCAAGCGGGAGCGGATTGCCTGTTCGCACCCGGTGTCAGCGAAGCCGCCACCATCACCGGTCTCGTCCAGGAGCTGAAGGCCCCGCTCAACATCCTTGCAGGACCGGCTACGCCGCCGGTTTCGGAGCTGGGAAAACTCGGTGTGGCCCGGGTGAGCGTGGGCTCGGGATTGCACCGGGCAAGCCTGGCGTTTGCGGAGCGGCTGGCCGGAGAATTTCTCCGCGGCGGCGGGTTCGCGTCCCTGACATGTGACCTGAGCTACGCTCAACTTAATGGCCTCGTGAATCGGCATTCATCGCAGCACTGACCGATAGTCATTACCCTATCGATAAATGGTTATCTTTTAGCCAAACTGCTGCCCCGAAGCCTTGGAGTGGGGCGAAGTACGTAAATTATTATGCGAATCCTCGGCTTATGACTTGAAGTTTTCTCTAAGATGCCTTTCCAAGCTACTGATTATTAGGCCTTTATTTTCTAGAAACTCTGCCAGAATCCACACCTAAGTCCCTGTACCACAAGCATTTTCTTCGTTTTTTCTCTTGACGGAGGTCAAATCGCTTCCTATAGTGTAGCGCGGTGGGAAAAAGTGGAATGAAATGGGATGATTCACTTAGTGGGGTGGGCATGTGTTTCGCGGCGTAAATAATCTGACGCTGGATGCCAAAGGACGTTTGGCCGTGCCGGCGCGCTATCGCGAACGTCTGGTCGAAGCCTGCAACAGCCAGCTCGTGGTCACCATTGATCGCGGATATTACCTGCTTATTTATCCCTTGCCTGTCTGGGAAGAAATCGAAACCAAACTGGCGCATTTGCCAAGCCTGCATCCTCAGGTGCGCGAATTACAGCGCTTGCTGGTGGGTCATGCCACTGAAGTCAGCATGGATAGTCATGGCCGCGTGCTGCTGCCGCAGGAACTGCGCGAATTCGCCAAGCTTGAGCGCGATGTGGTGCTGCTTGGGCTCATGAATAAATTCGAATTGTGGGACAAGACCACTTGGGATGCGCGGCGTGAGGAAAGTCTTACCGGTGATCATGGTGCCGGTGGCGGCCTGCCGGAGGAGCTGGCCCGGCTCTCATTGTGAGCCACGTGCATGCCGGGAACAACCATCGACCGGTGTTGCTCAAGGAAGCAGTGGAGAGTCTCGCGGTCCGGCCCGATGGTGTGTATGTAGACGGTACGTTCGGGCGCGGCGGGCACAGTCGCGAGATTCTCGCCAAGTTGGAAACGGTGGGACGCTTGATTGCCATTGACCGCGATCCGGAAGCGTTGGCATCAGCACAGGCGCAGTGGGGTGATGACACACGGTTTGTTTGCTATCGAGGTACGTTTTCCATGCTTGAGCGGATTGCGCAGCAAGCGGACGTGATGGGACAGGTGAACGGCGTGTTGCTGGAC
>JBOIBD010000054.1:0-14187 GCA_050739415.1 Gammaproteobacteria bacterium
ACATCCATGTATGCGCTGCGGTCGCCAGTGGGCAATTGCCCATTTTAATAATTCCCCGGGAGACACGGCGCGAAGTTCAACTGGTGGGGATTGCTGCAGAAACCGAAGGGCGTTAAAGAGCATGGTACTGGGAGATACCGCATCCAGAGCAGCCGCGCCGGTTTGTTTGCTCAATTTTTCGCCAGTCGCGGTCGCGGCTACCGGCAAGTGCATATAAATGGGTGTAGGCAGCGCCAGAAGCTGCTGCAAGTAGAGTTGGCGTGGGGTGGAAAGCAGCAGATCGGCGCCGCGTACTACATGGGTGATTCCCTGAAAGGCGTCATCCAGCACCACCGCCAGTTGATAGGCAAAATAGCCATCGGCCCGACGGATCACAAAGTCGCCCAGCTCCATAGCCAGATGCTGGTGGTGGCTTCCTTGCAGCAGGTCATCAAATGAGACCGTTTTGTCAGCAGGCACTCGCAGCCGGATGGCCCGCGCCGGCCGGTCCGCCGGCAAGCCGTTGCGACAAGTGCCGGGATATACCGGACCTTCGAGTCCCCGCAAACTGCTGTCAGCAATCTCACGGCGGCTGCAGGCGCAGGGATACGCCGAGCCGTCCGCCAGCAATTGTTCGACTGCAGCTCGATACGCATCCAGACGTGTGCTTTGGAAGAGCACCGGTCCGTCCCAATGCAGGCCGAAGGCTTCGAGGCTACGCCTGATGGCATCGGCAGCGCCGGACTGATCCCGCGGCGGGTCCAGGTCTTCCATGCGCAGCAGCCATTTGCCGCCATGCGCGCGGGCATCGAGGAAACTGCCGAGAGCCGCGACCAGCGAACCGAAATGCAGCAGACCCGTAGGCGAAGGCGCAAACCGGCCTTTATAAGAAGGTGAGGGGTGAAGCGTAAGGGGTGAGGAGGAAGAGGAAGAGAAAGAGGAAGAAAAGCCAGAGGGAGGCGCTTTTGAGGGGATTTTACGTGGTTCCATGAGTTACCCAGCAAGGTGAGGTGAGGTCTCCGCCTTGCTCCTCACGCCTCACTTCTACTTCAGCCGGTCATCTGCTTTTCGCGTATCTCATCCAGCGTCTTGCAATCAATGCACTGTGTGGCAGTAGGACGGGCTTCCAGACGCCGGATACCGATTTCCACACCGCAGGAATCGCAGTAACCGTACTCGCCGGCTTCCACATTCACCAGAGCCTCGTCAATTTTCTTGATGAGCTTGCGCTCCCGGTCACGGGTACGCAACTCCAGGCTAAATTCTGATTCCTGGGTAGCGCGGTCATTCGGATCCGGGAAGTTTGCGGCTTCGTCCTGCATGTGATGCACGGTGCGGTCCACCTCTTCCATGAGCTCCTTTTTCCAGCCCAGCAGGATATTGCGGAAATGCGCCCGCTGATTCTCGTTCATGTAGGGCTCGCCCTTCTTGAGCGGATAGGGCGTGAAACCCATGAATCCCTCACTGGCAGAGTCCTTGCGGCGAGGCCGCCTGACTTTGGCCACAGTCGGTTTGACCGCGGGCTTTTTGACAGCAGACGCTCTGGAGGCAGCTTTTGTGACAGGCTTCTTTGCAGCCTTGGAAGCGGCGGTGACAGCGGCCTTTTTCTTAGCCAGCATTGAAAACTCCTGGTTACCCAAAAATAAAGCGGGGCACTATATACCGGATTGCCCTACTGGGTGCAAGTTGCACTTTAGAAAATCTCCGGGTCTGCGAGGCTCAGACTGTTTGCAGCCTTACGGGTTCCGCGGCTGCAACTCCACCCACATGATCGTGGCGCCGATCACGGCGACAGGCATGATAATGAAATTCACAACTGGGATCATGGTGCATAAGGCTGTAGCGGCGCCAAAGCCGAACAGGCGTGCGCGATGCTGACGAAACAGTTGGCGTTGTGAGGCAAAAGTGACCCCGCGGTTACCCAGCGGGAAATCGGAATACAAGATTGCCAGCGTCCATGCGGTAAACAGGAACCACAGCAGCGGCGTGACAACACCAAATAACGGCACGAACAATAGCAACAGGCCCAGGATGCCGATCAGGAGCGTGCGCCACAGGATATACACAAGGCGCTGCACCTGGCCGCGCAGGGCGACGCCGATGTCCGCCACCAGACTGCGGCCGGTTTCCGGTCTCTTGCCGGTGAGCAGGGCTTCCACCCGCATGGAGAGAAAGAGGTCGAATGGCGCGCCGATGATGTTTGCCACTAGCGTGAAGCCATAGAACAGTGCCACGACAGCGGCGGCAGCAAATATCAGCCACAGCAGTGAAGCCAGCCATACCAGCCAGATCGGCAGGCCGGCAGTCAAATGGTGCAACCAAGCGCCGAAATAATGCGCACCGATGGCGATCGCAGCTATGAACAACGCACTATTGATGATCAGAGGGATGAGCACATGGCGCTTGACGCCGGGACGAGTGAGCCAAGTGAAGCCGCTGAACAGGCAGCGAGCGCCGTGGGCAAATTGCTCGAACATGCGCGTCAGGGCAGAGTGACGGCTGCCGGCCCCTGCCAGCCAGGCTGACGGTGCTCGGCCACTACGGTGGTGTAGAGGCCGCCGCGCACATTGAATCTGGCGGTGAGCCGCATGAACTTGGGTGCGAGCACTGCCACCACATCGTCCAGGATGTGGTTGGTCACGTCCTCGTGGAACGCGCCCTGATCACGGAAACTCCATATATATAGTTTGAGTGCTTTCAATTCCACGCATAGACGATCGGGGACATATTCCAGCAACAGCTTGGCGAAATCCGGCTGACCGGTTTTGGGACACAGACAGGTGAACTCGGGAATGCGGATGCGAATGGTATAATCCCTACCCGCACGCGGGTTGGGGAAGGTTTCCAGGGTTTTTCCGGGCAGGGTGGGCATAGCTCGCTACTGCGTTTTTGGGCGCCGATACTTTACACTACGCGGCCAGAACCGGCCATTTGCTCACCACTACATCCAGCATGCGACTCAGCAAAATCAAAATGTCGGGGTTCAAGTCCTTCGTGGACCCCATCACCATCCAGTTTCCCAGCAATCTTGTCGGTGTCGTCGGTCCAAACGGTTGCGGCAAGTCCAATATCATTGATGCTGTGCGCTGGGTGTTGGGTGAGTCCTCCGCCAAACAGTTGCGCGGCGAGTCCATGGCGGACGTGATCTTCAATGGCTCCAGCGCCCGCAAGCCCGTCAGCGCGGCCTCTATTGAGCTGCTCTTCGACAACTCGGACAAGGCCATTGGTGGCCAGTACGCCAGTTATGCGGAAATCTCGGTGAGGCGCGAGGTCGTGCGCGACGGCACCTCCAATTATTTTCTCAACAACACCCGCTGCCGCCGCCGCGATATCACCGATCTTTTCATGGGCACTGGTCTTGGTCCACGCAGCTACGCCATCATTGAGCAAGGCACCATCGTGCGCCTGGTGGAATCCAAGCCCGAGGAATTGCGCGTGTTCCTGGAGGAAGCCGCTGGCATATCCCGCTACAAGGAACGTCGCCGCGAAACCGAGACCCGTATCCGCAATACCCGTGAGAATATTGACCGTCTGAACGATCTTCTGGAAGAAGTCACCAAGCAGCTTCAGCATTTGCATCGCCAGGCGCGCGCCGCCGAGCGGTACAAGGAATTGAATGAAGAAAAACGCGGTGTGGAAGCCGAGATGAAGGTGCTGCACTGGCGCGATCTTGATGAGCAGGTGGAAAGCCAGGATCACGTGATCCGGGAACACGAGACTCAGTTCGAGGCCGCTGTGGCGGAGCAGCGCGGGATTGAAAGCACGCTGGAAAAAACCCGGCAACAATATGAAGAGTCGGGCGACAATCTGAACGCAGTGCAGGGCCGCTCCTATGAATTAGCCACAGCCATCGCGCGTCTTGAGCAATCGCTGCAGCACATGCGTGAATCCCGTAGTCAGCAGCAGAAGGATCTAGAGGAACTGGAAAACAGCTGGCGCGAGGTTGAGGGCCACATCCACCGCGACCAGGAGCAGATAACCGAGATCGTGAATGCCATCACGGTACTCGAGCCAGCTCACGCGCACGCCGAAACCACGGAAAAACAATCCACCGCAGCATTGGCTCAGGCTGAGAAAGCTATGCAAGCGTGGCAGGAACGTTGGGAAGATTTTAATCACGAAAGCGGCGAAGCATCCCAGAGGGCGGAAGTCGGACGCACGCGTATCGAACATTTGGAGCGACAGTTGAACCAGAGCCTGCAACGGCACGAGAAGTTGCAGCAGGAACGTGGCGCGTTGTCCGCCGATCCATTGCAATCCGAGATTGGCGAGATTGACCGCGCAGTGCGCCAGGTGGATCAGACGCGCGAGCAACGTCAAAGCGAGCTCGAACTTGTGCTGCGCGAACTGGACGCGCACCGTGAAGAGGAGCAGCGTCTGGTGAGGGAACTTCATGGTTTGCGCACCAGCCTGGAAGACCATCGTGGACGGCTGGCCTCCCTGGACGCCTTGCAGCAGGCGGCGCTTGGAAAGAGCCGCGCACAGGTGACGGAGTGGCTCAAGACCAAAAAACTGGCCGACAACCCTAGATTGGCGGAACTCATTACAGTAGCGACCGGTTGGGAGCGGGCGGTGGAAACCGTCTTGGGCTACCACCTGGAAGCGGTGTGCGTGGAGGAATTGACCGGGCAGGTGACGGATTTCGCCAGTCTCGCCGGCGGCTCATTGTCTTTCGTGGAAAAGACTGGGAGCCAAGAAGTCGCAACCGCTGGCAGCCTGTTGAGCAAAATTACTTCGCCGGTGCCACTGGACGGATGGTTAGGGCAGGTACGGGTGGCGGATGACTTGCAAGCAGCATCCGTTATGCGCTCCAAACTGGCAGCCGGCGAGTCGGTTATCACGCGTGACGGCGTCTGGTTGGGCCGGCACTGGCTGCGTGTAATCCGTGATCAGGATGAACGCGCTGGTGTGATCGCACGCGAGCAGGAACGTAAGCAGCATAAGGCGGAGCTGACCGGTGCGGAACGCAAGTTATCCGAACAGTCGGCACGGCAGGAAGCAGTGCGTCTTGAGCTCAAGAATCTGGAGTTGCGCCGCGAGGAATTGCAGGTTGAAGTTAATCGCGCACATCGCCAGCAATCAGACACACTAGCGCAACTCAAGACGGCGCAAGGTAAACTGGATCAGATAGCCCAGCGTATCGGCCGTTTGGATGCGGAGATTGGCGAACTTGGCGCACAGATCACCACGACGAAAGCGGAGATCAAGACCGTGCGCGGGCAGATGCAGACTGCTCTGGATGACATGCACGCGCTTGAATCCCGTCGCTCTGGATTCCAGGATGAACGCGAAATTTTGCGAGAACAGGTCGAGGAGGTACGCGACAGTGCAAAACGCGACACCGACGCGATGCACGTCATTGCCCTCAAGCTGGAATCGCAGCGCGCCTTGCGTGAATCCACGCAACAGAATCTATCTCGGATGCAGACCCAGTTGGCACAGATGGAGAGCCGGCGTAGTGGCTTGCAACATGCCATACAGAATGCGGTAGCGCCAGCCCAGCAGCAGGAAACGGAACTCAGGGCTTTTTTAGAAAAGCGCGCTGGCATGGACCAAGAGCTGGCGGATGCGCGCCGACATCTGGAATCCATCGCCGAACAGGTGCGTGCGCTGGAACAGCAGCGCCATGTCAGCGAACGCAAGGCCGAGGAGCTGCGTGAGCAAGTGCAGCAGTTGCGTCTCGGCACGCAGGAGGCGCGCGTGCGCCGCGAAACCTTGGTGGAACAGCTACGGGACGACGGCTATGTCCTGGACGAGGTTCTGAAAACCCTACCGGAAAACGCCAATGGCCAGGAATGGTCGGGAAAATATGCCAATGTGAATCAGCGTATCGAACGTCTAGGCCCCATCAACCTGGCTGCCATTCAGGAATACACCGAACAGTCGGAGCGTAAGACGTACCTGGATTCTCAGTTGGCTGATCTGAATGAAGCCTTGAGTACATTGGAAACTGCCATTAAGAAGATTGACCGTGAAACACGTACCCGCTTCAAGGAGACTTTCGACAAGGTGAATTTGAGTTTGCAGACCAGCTTTCCGAAACTGTTTGGTGGCGGCCATGCGTATCTGGAACTCGCCGGAGAAGAGTTGTTGGACGCGGGCGTGACTATCATGGCCCGACCGCCGGGCAAACGAAACAGCACGATCCAACTGCTATCTGGCGGCGAGAAAGCGCTGACAGCGGTGGCGCTGGTCTTTGCCATCTTCGAACTCAATCCCGCGCCATTCTGCTTGCTGGATGAGGTAGATGCGCCGATGGATGAGGCCAATATCGGCCGTTTCGGCGATCTGGTGCGCAGCATGTCGGACCGGGTGCAGTTCGTGTTCATCACCCACAACAAGAGCACTATGGAAATGGCGAACCAGTTGATTGGCGTCACAATGAACGAACCCGGTGTCTCGCGTCTGGTGGATGTAGACGTGGACGAGGCGGTACGCATCGCGGCCATGTGAGATGTGGGAACTACGCGTGATCCTCATTCTGATCGGCGTGGTGTTCATCGCCGCGGTGTATCTGTTGTCGCGCCAAAAGAAAAGCCGTAAAGCTGGTTTTCATCGGGATGCGCCAACATTAGAAGGATCCGATTTGCCGGAAATGTCAGTTGGTTCATCGCTGCCCCATGCCGCTCCATCCTTCCCACCCGAAGTCACGGCCGCACCCGAAACGTCTGATGCACATCGCAGTCAGGACAAAAAACAGCTGATCCTTGCCCTGCATGTGATAAATCGCGATCAAACGGGTTTTGACGGTGGCGAGGTGTTGGCAGCCCTGCGTAGCAGTGGCTTGGAATTCGGCCAGTACCAGGTATTCCATCGCCTGATCAAAGGTGAAGTAGAGCAATCCGTATTCAGTGTGGCCAACATGGTGGAACCGGGTGTGCTGGAACCGGAAGCGCTTCCTCAAATGCGGATTCCGGGACTGACTTTGTTTTTGCTGCTGCCCGGCCCACAGGATGGCGTAGCCGCCTGTGCCGACATGCTGGCCACGGCGCGCACCTTGGCACGCCAGTTAAACGGCGACGTATTAGATCAAAAACGCGAAGTGCTTACCCCCCAGAGTGCCCAGCAGATTCGCGAACGTATCCTGGAATTTCAGCGGCAGATGCATGAGCCGGTACACTGATACTGGCGTTGGCTTTGCGCTGCAAGTGCCACTGGGTCGTGCATCATGACAAACCGAAGAGACGCCGAGCGCCACATCCGTGTTCTACGTGTTGAACTTAATCAACACAATTACCGTTATTACGTGCTGGATGCGCCGGAAATCCCGGACAGCGAATACGACCGTTTGATGCGGGAATTGCAGGTGCTGGAACGGGAATTCCCGCAGCTCATTACTCCCGATTCACCCACGCAGCGCGTGGGCGCGGCGCCACTCAAGGCATTCGGCGAAGTCCGTCACGCGGTTCCCATGTTGTCCTTGGACAATGCCTTCGAAGACCAGGAGCTCGAAGCCTTCGACGCACGCGTGCGCCAGCGTCTTGCGGATGCGGCCGAAATCGAATACACAGCTGAGCCCAAGCTGGATGGTTTGGCCTTGAGCCTGGTGTACGAAAATGGCGTACTCGCACGCGGCGCCACCCGCGGCGATGGCAGCACCGGCGAGGACGTGACACCCAACGTGCGCACAATTGCATCCATCCCGCTGAGGTTACGACAAAAGGGTTATCCCGCGGTGCTGGAAGTACGCGGTGAAGTGTACATGCCGAAAGAGGGCTTTCAGGCGCTCAATCGGCGCCAGGTGGAACGTGGCGATAAAACCTTCGCCAATCCGCGCAATGCCGCCGCCGGCAGCTTGCGTCAGTTGGATTCGCGTATTACAGCTGAGCGCCCGCTAGAGTTTTTTGCGTATGCTTGGGGGCAAGTGACGCATGGAACGCTCCCAAAACGGCACAGTGCAGTGTTGGCGCAATTCCGGGATTGGGGTTTGCGTACCAATCCCGAGAACCGTCTGGTGCAAGGTGCGGCTGGATGTCTTGAATATTATCGGCAGATGTCCGCCAAGCGCCCGCAGTTGCCATACCAGATAGACGGTGTCGTTTACAAAGTTGACCGACTCGATTTACAACAGCGTTTGGGCTTCGTGGCACGCGCGCCGCGCTGGGCCATCGCGCACAAGTTCCGGGCTGAAGAAGCCATGACGTTGCTCAAAGCAGTGGAATTCCAGGTGGGGCGCACCGGCGCACTCACTCCGGTGGCGAGACTAGAGCCGGTTTTCGTGGGTGGGGCCACTGTCAGCAATGCCACGTTGCACAACATGGACGAAGTGGAGCGTAAGGATGTGCGCGTGGGTGACACAGTCATCGTGCGGCGTGCCGGGGATGTAATCCCGGAAGTGGCAGGCGTGGTGCTCAGTAAGCGGCCGAAAAATACGCGGCGCGTGAAACTACCGGCCAAATGCCCGGTATGCGGTTCAGATGTAGTGCGCGCGGAAGGCGAAGCCGTGGCGCGTTGCACTGGTGCCCTATTTTGTCCGGCGCAGCGCAAGGAACTCATCCGCCATTTCGCATCACGTCGCGCCCTGGATATTGAAGGCCTGGGTGAGAAACTGGTGGATCAACTGGTGGACGCTGGTTTGGTACGGACGCCGGCAGATATTTTTAGACTTGGCGTTGCACAACTTGCCGAACTAGAACGCATGGGCGAGAAGTCTGCGGCTAATTTGGTACAGGGCATCGAACGTGCCCGTCATACCACGCTGGCGCGATTTCTATACGCGCTCGGCATCCGTGAGATAGGCGAGACCACCGCTGAGGCGCTGGCACGGCATTTCGGCAGCTTGGATGCGCTCTTGGCTGCGGATGAGGCAGATTTGTTACAGGTACCGGATGTGGGTCCGGTGGTGGCTACGGCCGTCGTGGAATTTTTCCATGAAGTCCACAATCGCGAAGTGATCACTGCCCTGCGCAAAGCCGGCGTGCATTGGGTTGAAAGCAAACCCGCCGAGAATACCAGCCCGGGACTTCTGAGTGGCAAGAGTTTCGTCTTGACGGGTGCGCTCGCCACCATGACGCGTGATGAAGCCAAAGCGCGCATCCAGGCGTTGGGCGGCAAGGTGAGCGGGAGTGTCTCGAAAAAAACCGATTACCTGGTGGTGGGTGCGGAACCTGGATCGAAACTGGCGGAGGCCAAAAAATTGGGTACTACAGTGCTGGACGAGCCGGCCCTGCAACGGTTGTTCAAACCCTGATGTTTGCCGCGAGTATTAGATATAAAATGTGCATAGTTCATCTTGTCAGCGGTATTGACGGGATCCCCAGGAGATTCAGTGTGCGATTTACCACCTTAGCATCGGCTTTGATGATGTTAGCGCTCAGCGCATGTAGCACCATATTGACGCCGAGGTATGGCGTGCGTCAGGGGCAGCTCTCGCCATGTCCACAGAATCGTGATTGCGTTTCTACCCGGGATACCGACCCCAGTCTGTATATCGCGCCACTTGTTTACACCAGTACCCGTGACCAGGCCCGCAATGATCTACTTATCGCCATCACGGTGGTAGGACAAGCAAGCATCGTCTCTAACCACAGCAATTACATCCGCGTCGAATATCCAATTGCGAACCGGGCTGATCGAAATTCGGAGTATTACTACCAACCAGAGAATGCAGTGGACGATGTGGAATTTTACTTCGTGCCAACACGCCACCTGATCGAAATGCGTTCCATCGCACGTCTGGGGTTATTCGATATCGGCGCCAACCGCGCACGCCTGGAAAAAATCCGCGCAGCATTTGCCGATTTGCAGCGGCAGCACAATTAGATTCAGCCATGAGAATGGAACCAGGTTGTTAGTGGACAAAACCCTATCAGCAGAGAGCGGCAGAGATGACCGAGGCCGATTCAGAAATTAGGGCAAGATCATTTAGCAACTAGAGGAGTAAGGCAATGAAGGCTATATTTGCAACTATGATCGTTATGTTGTTGGTGGGATGTGCCACAATTATCGGTTCCAACAGCGCCTGGGTAAGTTTCCGTAGTCAACCACCGGGAGCTAAAGTTGTGGTGACTGATGAATCAGGAGCGACCTTTACCACTACAACACCAAGCAAACTGGACCTGACCAAAGCCAATGGGCATTACTTCGGCAAGGAGCATTATACGGCCAGCTTTACGTTGCCGGGTTATCAAAATATGAGTGTGCCGTTGACGGAAAATGTTAATGGCTGGTATTTCGGCAATATACTGTTTGGTGGCGTAATTGGTATGGTCTTGGTTGATCCATGGAATGGCGGTATGTATTCCTTTAAGGACAGTGAAGTATCTGTATCCCTATGCAAAATTACCGATACACAATGTGTACAACCTATCGATACAACCGAATCAAAGCACGCCACTAAAGTGATTGCAAAAAGCAAAGCTCTTGAAAAGGAACTGCATTGTACTGATCAAGAAATGAAGGATGGTAGCTGTCAGTAACCAACAACTTATTATCGAAAGGAACAGAAGAGTGCAAAATGATAAAAAAGAGAATGTTACCATTTATTAATTCCGGCATCGTCTTTTAGCTAAGGAGTGGGTGGTGGCGGAGGTGGATATGCGTATTTTTGGCAGCACGCTAAATGAAGCAGTAAGCTGTAATCTGATGAGTTTTGCATTTGTTGATTTGCAATGACAGCATAATTAAACCCAGTCGTGATAAACAAAACGGCCAGCCGCAAGGCTGGCCGTTTGTCTTCATCATTTTCTCGGCTTGGTTACGGCTTTTGTGCAGTACTGGCGGCCGGCGCTGCAGCCGGTGCTGCCTTGGAGGGCGCCGTCGTGGTCGAAGCGGCGGGTGCAGTCATGTCCACTTTCGCACCCTCGCGCAACTTGTTCACGTAGGCTTCCACTTCCTTGCCTTCCAGCGAGTTCATGATCTGTTCGCGTACCGAAGCCAGGCTGGGCGGCGGCATGGAGCGTGTGTCTTCCAACTGGATCACATGCCAGCCGAACTGGGTGTGTATCGGTTGCTTGGTGTATTCACCTTTTTTCAACTGCGCCACCGCCGCAGAGAAGGCCGGCACCATCTGATCCGGACTGAACCAGCCAAGCTCGCCGCCCTGTTTTTTGGAGGCGTCGGTGGAATATTTCTTCGCCAGCGTGGCGAATTTTGCACCGTGGTTCAACTGGTTGATGATGCTCTTGGCCAGTTGTTCGCTGGGCACCAGGATATGGCGTGCGCGGTATTCTGTGCCCGGCATGGCCTTGGTGCGCTGCGCATATTCGGCTTGGATTTGTTCATCAGTGACGGGATTCTTTGCCAGATGTTGCTGCACCATCTGTTGCGCCAGAATTCCAGTTGTCTGAATATTGAGATCTGCCGCTACTTTTGGATCTTTCATCACGTCGGACTTCTTCGCTTCCTGGGCCAGCACTTCCATATCTACGAGACGGTTCAGCACCAGCTGGCGCTTCTGGGCATCCAGCTGCGGTTCCTGGCCACCGGCCAAACTGCGCAGATAGGCACGGTACATGTCATTGGTGATAGGCACGCCGTTGACGGTTGCCAGCACGCTGGAAGTATCAGCGGAATTTTGCTTGCCCGCACAAGCTGCCAGTGCAGCTACGGCGAGAATCAACAGGATGGATCGGAATGCTATACGCATGAAAGTTCCTCGTGTGTGAAAAGTTAGTGAGATTCTCCGGGAGCCAACGCCTTGATACTCAAGGCATGGATGTCAGTCTGCAGCAGGTTGCCCAGCGCAGCATAGATCATACGGTGACGCGCAAGCGGCGATTGGGCCGTGAATGCGGGTGCGACGATACGCACCGAAAAATGGCCGTTACCTTCGTGGGCGTGACCGATATGTTGGGCGCCGTCGTCTTGTATGTCCAGCTCCAGCGGCTGGAAACGGGATTCCAAAGTTTCGCGCAGGCGCGCGATGCGTGTATTCACGGTAATACCTTCATAAAGGGTTTTACCGACACCTTGGCATACACTTTTGCAGCGACGTAGGGATCCGCATCGGCCCAGTTTTTCGCCGTGGTCAGCGAATCAAATTCGGCTATGACCAAGCTGCCGCTGAAACCAGCTGGGCCGGGCGATTCGGCATCAATCGCTGGATGCGGCCCCGCCACCAGTAACCGGCCCTGATTCTGCAATTCCTCAAGCCGTTTGAGATGGGCAGGGCGAGCGGTGACGCGCTTCGTCAGGGTGTCGC
This sequence comes from Gammaproteobacteria bacterium, assembly GCA_050739415.1. Taxonomy (GTDB): domain Bacteria; phylum Pseudomonadota; class Gammaproteobacteria; order Natronospirales; family REEB76; genus REEB76. The sequence goes on from JBOIBD010000054.1 coordinate 12,122, forward strand.
TCACATCCTCGGACAGGATGGCGTACCACATCATGAAGCTTTTTCCATTTGGGCGTGACGACTCATGTAGAGTGCCTGCAATATCACGAATACCAGCATGGCGCCGGTGGACCACCAGACCTTGAATTTCACCCAATCGGCAGTATCGAAATGATAAAGCACGTATACATTCACGCTACCCAATATCAGGAAGAAGCCGGCCCACATCAGGTTGAGCCGCTTCCAAATGATGTCAGGCACCTTGATTTGCGTTCCCAGCATACGCTCGATCAGCGGGCGACCCATGAACTGGGAAACCAGAAACACAACGCCGAACAGCCATTCAACGATGGAGAACTTCCATTTAATAAAAACCGCGTCGTGGAGCAGCAGTGTCACGCCACCCAGCACCAGCGCCAGGATCGTGACTGCCAAGGGCAGCGGCTCGAGCTTGCGGCTGTGCCAATAGGAGACCACCAGCACCAGCACGCTGCCGGCCATGAGCACGCCGGTGGCAACGAAGATGCCTTTCCAGAGATAACTACCAAAGAAGGCGGCAAGCAGCAGGAATTCGAGGACGGCAGACATAGACACGATGTGCGGTAAAGGTCCGTTATGATAACGCATTCGTTTCCGTGCCGCTGGTCCCAGCCAGCTAAACAGTTAAGGTGTCATGAGCCAGTTTTTCAGCATCCATCCGGAGACACCGCAACTGCGGCTGATACGCCGCAGCGTGGCGATCCTGCGTGCTGGCGGGGTGATCGCGTATCCCACCGATTCCTGCTATGCCTTGGGCTGCTTGCTGGGAGACAAGGCCGCCATGGAACGCATTCGTGCTATCCGTGCTGCCGGATCAGGCCACAATTTCACTTTGGTGTGCCGAGACCTGTCCGAAATCGCCATCTATGCGCGCGTGGACAATCCAACGTTCCGCCTGCTCAAAGCCCACACACCAGGCCCATACACCTTCATTTTGCGCGCCACCCATGAGGTACCGCGGCGCTTGCAGCATCCCAGGCGCAAAACCATCGGTATCCGTGTGCCGGGGCATCCCATCTCCCAGGCACTCCTCACGGAACTACGTGAGCCTCTCATGAGTTCAACACTCATGTTGCCGGGTGAAGCCCAGCCGCTCACGGATCCGGATGATATGCGCACACGGCTCGAGCATGTGGTGGATTTGGTGATTGACGGTGGTCCTTGCGGCTTTGAACCTACTACGGTCGTGGATTTGACGCAGGAGCTGCCGATAGTCGTACGCATTGGACGCGGGAATCCCGCTCCCTTTACTCGTCTTCATTGAGTAGCAGTAAAGCAGTCAACGGGACTCTGTATAATGGGTCGATGGGTCATTTCAACATCATTCAGCTCATCATCATCTGGGCCCCACCGGTACTGTTTGCCATCACATTGCACGAAGTAGCGCACGGCTGGGTCGCGCGTCGGCTCGGCGATCCCACCGCCCATATGCTGGGCCGCCTCACGCTCAACCCTTTGAAGCATATTGATCCCGTCGGCACCATCATTGTACCGGCCGTGCTTTTCGCATCTATGATGCTGTTCCATACCGGGTTCCTGTTCGGCTGGGCCAAGCCTGTACCCATCGCGCCACGCAACTTCAAGCACCCGCGCCGGGGCATGGCCATCGTGGCAGTGGCTGGTCCGCTCGCCAACCTTGCGATGGGCATCTTTTGGGCGATCATCATGCGGCTCGCGTTCCTGCTGCATCCAAGTTTTCCGTGGATAGACCTGCTGATTTACATGGGGTTTGCCGGGGTGTCCATCAATATCGTGCTGTTGGTGTTCAATCTGATTCCGTTGCCGCCGCTGGATGGCGGGCGGGTATTGGTTGGCCTGCTGCCGCGCGACGCCGCCAACCTGGTGGATCGGATCGAGCCATATGGTTTCTATATCATCATCCTGTTGTTGTTTGTCGGCGCATTCAATGTGATTTTGACACCGCCGATCATGTGGTTGTCACAGTTGCTGCTACCCGGTGGCTTGATATCTTGAGGAGCGTTTATTGAATTCCGTGATTTCTGAGAATCAGCGCGTGTTATCCGGCATGCGGCCCACAGGCCGTATGC
>JBOIBD010000055.1:0-14096 GCA_050739415.1 Gammaproteobacteria bacterium
AGCCAGGGAAGGGCGAAGCCCGAGGCGAGGAGCCCGCGGTAGCCCCGCGAGCGTAGCACCAGTCTGCGCCAGTGCGAAGGTCGCAAGGGGCGTAGAGTCAGTGTGGAGGGAATGACGCGAAGTGTCCGCTCCCGAATGCAGGACAGCCGCGGAGAAAGGAATAGTCGTCGCTGACCCGAGTGGCCGGGACGCCGGGACCGTACCGGCCATCACGAGGGACGCGACGCTATCGCACAGAATGCCGCATCAGCTTCTGCATTTATCATCGCAATATGTAGCGCGTCACGCTGTTGATTCAGAACACGATTGGTTCCACAAATGAGCGAAGATTTGATATGACTGCCTGCCACGGGTATTAATCGGCAGACCACCACATTTGCCAGTGCCGGGTCATTGGAATACGGCTGATGTAGGCAACCTTGATGTCCTGCAACGCACGGATGATGGTTGGTTCCCCACGCACTTTAATCTTGCCCAGAGGCATGACTATTTTGTCATCCTGTGCGGATTGATTTGTAGAAGTTCCTTGCGCAGGACTGGTGAGAGCTATTGAGTTCAGTGGTAGCGACAGCATTGCGAGAAACAAGACTAGTGAGTGGTATTTGATGGAGTGATTTGCTTTCATGTGAGCGTCCTCCTGTATGACGTTTGGTTCCCTGAGTGGACTGGATGTCGTTTCGACGGACCCAAGGAGCGACTCTATAAATGTCGCATGCCACCTGATTAAATATAGTCCGACCGGCCGGATATACAAGCCGGCGCCAAAGCCATGATTCACAAAGGATAAGCGGCTACACTGGAAATCTGCCACTAGCCATAATCAGGAGAATTCCATGAGTCGCACCGCCATCCATACCGATCTTGCGCCTAAGGCCATCGGCCCGTATTCACAGGCAGTCCGTACCGGCAACACGGTATATCTCTCCGGACAGGCGGCGCTTGATCCGAAGACCGGCGAGCTGGTCAAGGGTGGCGTCGAGGCAGAAGCCCGCCGCGTGTTCGAGAATCTCAAGGCCGTGGCCGAAGCCGCCGGTGGTGGTTTTCCACAGGTAGTGCGCGTGGCGGTGTATCTCACGGACCTTGCCAACTTTTCCAAGGTGAATGCCATCATGGCGGAGTACTTTCACGAGCCCTATCCGGCACGTACCACGATAGGCGTGGCGGCGCTGCCGCGCGGGGCACTGGTGGAAGTGGATGCGGTGATGGCGGTGTGACGAACACGCGCGTGCCCCAAGTCGTACCGATTGAACAGGCTGCTCCAGCGCTGCGCTATCTGCGCGGCGTGGGTCCACAGGTGGCGGAAAAGCTCGCGCGTCTCGGTATTCTGAGCATTGCGGATCTGTTGTTCCATTTACCTTTGCGTTACGAAGACCGCAGTCACGTCACGCCCATTGGCGCGCTGCGCAACGGAGTAACGGTGGCGGTGGAAGGTGTGGTGGAACTCACCGAGACGGTCATCCGACGAAAGCGCATGCTGCTCACACGCATCAGTGATGGCACCGGCGGACTCACGCTGCGATTTTTCCATTTCAACCTGTCGCAGGCCGAGGCACTGGCGCGCGGCATACGACTACGTTGTTACGGCGATGCGCGTTTAGGTGCGGTGGGACTGGAGATGGTCCATCCGGAATATCGGATACTGAAAGACGCCGCACCGGTCCAGGAAGAAACTGCACTCACGCCCATTTATCCTGCCACCGAAGGTATTGCACAGTTGAAGTTGCGTGCGCTTACGACCCAGGCATTGCAAATGCTTGACCCGGACCATGCCTTGTTGCCGGAACTCTTGCCGTCAGAGTTACTGGAACAGATGCGCATGCCGGGATTGATCGAGGCGGTGCGCTATGTACACCGGCCACCCACGGATGCACCGGTAGCAATGCTTATGGACGGCAGGCATCCAGCACAACAGCGTCTGGCCTTCGAGGAACTGCTGGCGCACCATCTCAGTTTGCGCCAGTTGCGCCAGAACGCTGACCGCAGCCGCGCGCCGGTGATCGCCGGCAATGGTGAATTGACGCAGAAGTTCCGTGTCTCGCTGCCATTCCAATTGACCGGTGCACAACAACGCGTGGCGACGGAAATCCTGCGCGACCTTGCGAAACCGCATCCGATGATGCGGCTGGTGCAAGGCGACGTGGGTTGCGGTAAGACTGTGGTGGCGGCACTGGCGGCCTTGAACTGCATCGGTGCCGGTTATCAGGTGGCGCTCATGGCACCCACGGAATTGCTGGCAGAGCAGCATCACCGGAATTTCAAGACTTGGTTCGCGTCGCTCGGAGTGGAACCCATCTGGCTCACAGGCCGATTGCCGGCCGGGCAGCGGCGGCAAACCATGGAACAGATCCGCAGTGGCCAGGCGCCGCTGGTCATAGGCACGCACGCGCTGTTTCAGGAAGATGTGATGTTTGCGAAATTGGGGTTGATCATCATCGATGAACAGCACCGGTTTGGCGTACATCAACGTCTGGCCTTACGTGAGAAAGGCGCGCGGGAAAATACCTATCCGCACCAGCTCATCATGACGGCCACGCCGATTCCGCGTACGCTCGCCATGACTGCCTACGCGGATCTGGATGTCTCGGCCATTGACGAACTGCCGCCGGGACGCACGCCGGTGAAGACCGTAGCCATTTCTGAATCACGGCGCGCCGAAGTGGTGGCGCGTGTACGGCATGCTTGTGCGGAAGGCAAGCAGGTGTACTGGGTGTGTCCGCTCATTGAGGAGTCGGAAGTCTTGCAGTGCCAAGCCGCTGAAGACACGGCCGCGTTGCTCACTTCGGCGTTGCCGGAACTGAGCATAGGTCTGGTACACGGACGCATGGCGTCGCGTTTGAAAGAGCGCGCCATGGCGCATTTCCAATCCGGCGACATCCAGTTACTGGTGGCCACCACCGTTATCGAAGTCGGCGTGGATGTGCCAAACGCCAGTTTAATGATTATCGAAAACGCCGAGCGTCTGGGTTTGGCGCAATTGCACCAGTTGCGAGGCCGTGTGGGCCGTGGCGCAGTGGAGTCGAGTTGCGTGATGCTCTACCATGCGCCGCTGTCGGTGGCGGCACAGGCGCGGCTGGCGGTGATGCGAGAGACGAACGACGGTTTCGAGATTGCGCGCCGGGACCTGGAACTGCGTGGTCCGGGTGAACTGCTGGGCACACGCCAGGCCGGTGAATTGCAGCTGCGTATCGCTGACCTCAACCGGGATGCGCCGCTCATCCCCGAGGTACAGCGCGCCGCGACTGTGCTATTGGAACTCTATCCAGAGCGGGTGCCGTTTATCGTTCGCCGCTGGCTGGGGGATAACAGTCGCTATGCGCAAGCCTGACTAAAAAAATGCCGCACGCACTACCAACTACATTGATTGTGAAGACCAGCGACTCGCATATCGGGCTCTGGAAGCCGTTAGCGGCATGGCCGATCGAGTCGCGCCCGCAAGCACTGTGGCCGTGGCTGTCGCATGCGGGATCGTTCACACAGAAGCTACGCGCCGCGGCCGGTGATGCATTTCATGTCGAGGTGCTGCGTGAAGGCGTCACGCAACTGAATGTAGACGATGCGGTCCTACTGCACACGTTACCCGGAACCGCTGCACGCCTGCGCGAAGTGCATCTGTGTTGGAATAAACCGTGGGTATATGCACGCACGTTGAGCGTAGCGGAAAGTGGGCATTGGCTGGATGGCCTGGGCACGCAACCGCTCGGAGATCGGGTCTTCGCCGAATCGGATACGCAACGCAGCCCCATTGAAGCGGCACAGCTCAATGCGGCACAACCTTTATATGGTGTGGCGCTTAAAGGCGTTTTGCACAACCCCGCGTGTTTGTGGGCGCGGCGCTCGGTGCTGACGGTGCACGGGAGCCGTCTGTTGATCTACGAAGTTTTCCTGGACGAAATGGAAGGTTAATGGACCCGCGCCTGCGACCCTTGTGGCGAAAACTGCGTTACAGCCGGGTAATCCGCAGTTGGCTGCCGTTCGCGGCACGGCGCGCTTGGGCCTATCTGCGGCTTATGCGCCTGCACCGTCCCATCGGCGCGTTTCTGCTGTTGTGGCCCACGCTGTGGGCCTTGTGGCTCGCGAGTGATGGTCGTCCCACGCCCAAGCTGTTTGCGATCTTTGTAATTGGCGTGTTCGTGATGCGCTCCGCCGGTTGCATCATGAATGATTTCGCTGACCGTAATTTCGATCCGCGCGTGCGCCGCACCCGCGACCGGCCGCTTGCTACCCGCGAGGTGGGTGTGTGGGAAGCGATGATCCTGTTCATAATTCTGTGTTTGATCGCGCTCGGACTAGTGCTGTTGCTCAACCGTCTCACACTTGAGCTGTCGGTGATCGGTGCCGTATTGGTACTTACCTACCCATTCATGAAGCGTTACACGTATCTGCCGCAGCCGTATCTGGGGATGGCTTTCGGCTGGGGCATTCCCATGGCCTACGCGGCGGTGACGGATCATGTGCCAACGGTGGCTTGGCTCATCTTCATCGCCAACGTCATCTGGTCCACGGTGTACGACACCCTGTACGCGATGGTCGATCGGCCCGATGATCTCAGGATTGGCGTGAAATCCACGGCTATCTTGTTTGGCGATCTGGACCGTGTGATCGTCGGCATCCTGCAAGTGCTGTTATTGGCAGACCTGGTGCTGGTGGGCATTCAGACGGACATGAGCGCAGTGTATTACGTGGGACTGCTGTTTGCGGCGTGGTTCGCGGTGTACGAACAGGTACTGGTCCGCCGCCGCAATCCGCAACGCTGTTTCCAGGCTTTCATGAACAACAACTGGTTCGGTGCGGCAGTGTTTGCCGGCATATTACTGCACTACACTTTTATTATGGGCGTGTAGCACGGCGTTCAGAAAGACGGTGGCACGTACTCGTTGATGAATTGCGTAAATGCGCTGGCGGGTACCGGCTGGCTGATGTAATAACCCTGAGCATAATTGCATTGCAGCGCCGCGAGTGTGCGCAGTATCTCCATACTCTCCACACCTTCTGCCGCGACCTGCAGATCGAAAGCCTGCGCCAGTCCAATGACGGTACGCACAATGTTGGCGTCCGCCTTGCTAGTCAGCATGTTCATCACGAAACTTTTGTCGATCTTCAGCTCCGAAGCAGGGATGTTCTTGAAGTTGGCCAGCGATGAATAACCGGTGCCGAAATCGTCAATGGACACTGAGACACCTTTATCCTTTAGCGCCCGAATAGTCTCGAAACTCAGTTCCGGATTGCCCATCACCGCAGTTTCGGTAATCTCCAGGGTCAGACGGTTGGGTTTGGCGCCCCACACGCCCATGGCGTCCGCGACGCGGCTCACCAGGGTTTCGTCTTCGAGCAGGGAAGGCGCGATATTGACCGCCAGCGATAGCGGTCCGAAGCGCATGGGCCACGCCGCCGCGTGTTGTAGCGCCATATTGATGGCTGACCAAGTGAGTTCACCGATCTGGCCGGTGCGAGTGGCGATGGGAATGAACACATTCGGCGGCACGATGCCGCGTTTGGGGCTGCGCCAGCGCAGCAATGCTTCCGCGCCGATTAGCAGGCCGCCGCGCAGATTGATCTTCGCCTGGTAGTAGATTTCCAGTTCGCCGTTGTCCAGGGCCGTGTCCAGTTCGCTCTCCAGATCCCAGGCGCCGGCAAGTGTCTCGGGTGTCGTATCCGAGTACACAAGATAAGGAAGATCTTTATTAGCAGCTTCCGAGAGCGCCAATTCCGCGTGCTGTAGCAGTATTTCAGGCGTGTCGGCATGATCTGGAAACAGCGCGATGCCCATATTTGCGCCCAAGGAAACCGCATGATCGCCGATTTCGAAGGGTGTACTCAGCGCGCGCAATACCTTATTGGCGGCCAGAATGGCATGCCCCTCGTTCATGATATCCGGCAAGATTAAGGTGTATTCGTGATCACCGCTGCGCATGATGCGGTCATCATTGCGGCATGCGCCATCCAGGCGGTCTGCAACTTTTACAATCAATGTCTCGATACTGCGATGACCGAACAGCGCACCAAACTCCTGACCGCGTTTGATTTGCACGATCAACAGCGCTATCTGCAGGTTATTGCTGTGTGAACGGCGGGTGTAGCTTTCCAGATAGCGCATCAACGATGGCCGATTCGGGCGCATTGAAAGGATTTTTTCTGACATCGGGTTGGCCGCAGGTATTACAGATACAGTTCCTGTGGATCAATGCCAAAAGCGCCAGGCTCCAGACATTTCTCGATCGACAGTTTTTCAGCACCTTTCAGGTGCGTATCGAATAACAGGTCCACGGTGTTGAACTGCGGCAGGCGGTTCTTCTTCTCATCCAGGATCATCATAATGCGCGGCTTTAGCCGGCGGGTTTCGTTCTGGGCAATCACCACGGCCACGGCACCGTTGTTGAGTTCCACCAGCGAGCCGGTGGGGAATACCCCCACCACCTGCATGAATTGTTCCACCACTTCAGCCTGGAACAGCGTGCCGCGCCATCCGTATATTTCGCGCACGGCTTCGTAGGGCGAACGCATCTTGCTGTAGGGCCTTGGACTGGTGATGGCGTCATAGCAATCCGTCATTCCGGCGATCTTGGCGAAAGTCGGAATCTGTTGTTCCTTGAGTTTGTCGGGATAGCCGCTGCCGTCATAGCGTTCGTGATGACTGCGCACCATGGAGAGGATGCGTTCAGTTATGTCGTTCGCACCCTCCAACAGGTTAAGGCTGTAATCGACATGGTTACGCATTACATGCCATTCGGTATCGGTGAGTTTGCCGGCCTTGACTAGCAACGCATGCGGCAGTTTGGTCTTGCCCACGTCGAACAGGATGCAACCCAGTCCGATCTCGTGCAGCGCGGCCTTGTCGAGGCCGAGGTGCCGACCGAAGGCGATGCCCCAGATGGTTGCGCCTACCGAATGATGGTACATGTAGGAATTGTGCTTCTTCATACGCGTCAGCCAGATCATGGCATCCGGATTGCGCAATACGCTTTCCACCATCGGCTCGACAGTTTGCCGGGCCAGTTGCATGTCCAGCCGACCATCCGTCTCGAGCTGGGTGATCATGTCATGCATCGCACGGTTGGCATCGGTATAAATCGTCTTCGCGGCGGGCAATTCTTTCTCTATAGGCTGGGTTGTGGCATACACGGTGCGGTTGCGATTGTGGCTGCTGGGTCTGTGGCGCGGCTTCGGATAGTGCAGGCTGGTGACTTGCGTAATGGTGCGATTTTCGCGGTCGATCCCGGTCTTTGTCTGCGTGGGATTCTCGTGGCTTTGCTCGAAGTCAACAAACACGTATTGACAATGACTCTTCAGCTCCTCGATCTCATCCTGATTGCGGATGAAGAAACCCTGGAACAGAAAAGGCGTCTCGGTCCAGGGACGATCCAGACGCGCGACGTACATGCCAACCTCGAGATCAGCTGTGTTCACTTTTATTTGTTTTTGTGGTTCCACTGTGCCCCTCCTTAGAGAATTGTTTCCCTAGGCTGAAAATCAGCTTCGACAGTATGGTACGCGACCAAGGTGTTTGACAATCGCGGCTTTGCAGTACGCTCAACTCAGGCGAGCGGCACGCGCCAAGCTCCAGACCTGCACCGTGGCCGCACCCGCCTGCCGAAGGGTTTTGCTGAGGGCAGCGGCCGTGGTGCCGGTCGTCACCACGTCATCCAGGATGGCGACGTGCGCCTTCATCACGGAGCGCCTCACCGCGAATGCATCACGCAGATTACGATGGCGTTCGGCTGCATCGAGTTTGGATTGCACCTGTGTGTGTTTGACGCGCACGCACAGGTCGTGCGCAATTGACAGGCGCAGACGCCGGCTTACCGGACGCGCCAATTCCAGCGCCTGATTGAAACCGCGTTCGCGCAGCCGCAGGCTGTGCAAGGGCACAGGAATCAGCAGCTCGGGTTTTACGGTGGGACCAGCGGCCAGAAAATCCGCCAGCAACTCTCCCAATAAACGCCCGGTGGCAAGATCGTTGTTGAACTTGAAACGTTGTAACAACTGGTCCAGCGGCCAGGCATAAAGCAGCGGGCTGGCGGCGCCGTCCCATGCGGGTGGGGATTGCAGGCACCGACCGCAGTATTTGTTGGGTGCCTCTTCCGGCAGAGGCGCGGCACACCGCTCACACGCATGCCGGTTCCAGGGTAAATCCCGGCTACAGGCTGCGCACAGTTCCTGCACCGTATGGCTGCGTTGCCCGCAAAGCAGGCAAAAAGGCGGATAGAGCAGGTCAGGCGCCTGTTTCAGCCAACCGTAAACCATTCCTTGTTCTCCAGGTTGACAGGTATCTTCCTGCCATTACACTGCGTTCCTGTCGGCGCCATCAGGCGCCTTGCCATCATGCCACGCTTACACGAGGCTCGCCATGCACGCTGTGACCGCTGACGCCGAATCCGATATTCGTCACGATTGGAGCCTGGCTGAAGTTCAGGCTCTGTTCGCTCTGCCGTTTAACGACCTGCTGTTTCGCGCCCACAGCTTGCATCGGCGGTATTTCGACCCCAACGCGGTGCAGGTTTCCACGCTGCTGTCCATCAAGACCGGCGCCTGTCCAGAGGATTGCAAGTATTGTCCCCAGAGCGCGCGCTATCACACTGGCCTCAAAGCTGAAAAACTTATGGATGTGGAAGACGTGGTGGCGCAGGCAAAACGCGCACACAACAGTGGTGCCACCCGTTTCTGCATGGGCGCCGCGTATCGCAATCCGAAAGACAAGGATCTGGAGCAGATCATCGGGATGGTCAAGGCAGTGCGTGAGCTGGGTATGGAAACGTGCGCTACCTTGGGTATGTTGACTGCAGAACAGGCGTGCAAACTTGCCGACGCGGGTCTCGATTACTACAACCACAATATTGATACTTCGGAAGAGTATTACCAGGAGATCATCACCACCCGTTGCTTCCAAGACCGGCTCGATACAATTCAGCATGTTCGCGATGCCGGCATGCACGTGTGCTGCGGCGGCATCATCGGCATGGGCGAGAGCGTGGCGGACCGCGCCGCCATGTTACACACGCTCGCGACCTTGCCGGAGCATCCTGAGAGCGTGCCCATCAATAAATTAGTCCAGGTGGAAGGTACGCCCTTGTTCGGCAATACAGGTGTGGATCCACTCGATTTCATCCGTGTTATCGCCGTAGCGTGCATCCTCATGCCCAAAGCGCATGTGCGCCTATCAGCGGGCCGTGCACAGATGAGCGACGAGATGCAGGCGCTGGCGTTTTTCGCGGGCGCGAATTCCATCTTCTATGGCGAAAAACTTCTGACTACGGACAATCCCGAACAGGACGCGGACCGGCGCCTGTTCGCGCGCCTCGGCATCCACGCGGAACCTTATCGGGAAGATGCAAACCGCCCACAGGTAGACATCACTGTGCAACCGCATGAACAATTCCGCGCAGCGACTTGATGATTCGCTCCGGGATGATCTGGAGACGCTGAAAACCCGGTCACTGTATCGTTTGCGCCGTGTAATTGATGGACCTCAGGGCGCCGAACTAATCGTGGACGGCGTCCGCTGCCTGAATTTTTCCAGCAACGATTATCTGGGACTCGCCGGCCATCCGGCGCTGCGGGATGCGGCACGCCGTGCCTTGGACCAGCATGGTCTGGGCAGCGGCGCAGCCCATCTCATCACCGGCCACACGCGTGCGCACGCGGCGCTGGAAGAAGAGCTGGCGGCATTCGTGCAGCGGCCGCGAGCGTTGCTGTTTTCCACCGGCTACATGGCGAACCTGGGTGTCGCCGGCGTGTTGCTCACACGCGGTGACCGGGTGCTGGAAGACCGGCTCAATCATGCTTCACTGCTGGATGCGGGGTTGCTGTGCGGCGCGAGGTTTCAGCGTTTCCCGCACGCGGACGTGAATGCGCTGCAACGGCAACTCGCGGTTCAGGCCAGACGCACGCTGGTCATGACCGATGGCGTGTTCAGCATGGACGGTGATGTGGCGCCGCTGCCGGCACTGGCGCACGCCTGCGAAGCAGCTGACGCGTTTCTGATGGTGGACGATGCCCACGGATTCGGCGTGCTGGGTGCCCAAGGCCGCGGCACGCTCGAACATCTCGATCTGGGCATGACGCAGGTGCCGGTGCTCATGGCAACGCTCGGCAAAGCCTTGGGTACGTTCGGAGCGTTTGTGGCGGGCAGCGAAGCGCTCATTGAAACCCTTATACAGCGCGCGCGTACTTATATATACACCACCGCATCGCCGGCGTGCCTGGCTGAAGCCACCCGTGCCGCACTCAGGCTGGCGCAGACGGAAACCTGGCGGCGCGAGAAACTGCATGCACTGATCGCGCGCTTCCGCAGCGGCGCAATGCAGCTGAAACTGCCGCTCGTGAATTCGCCCACTGCCATCCAGCCCTTGTTGATCGGCGATGCTGCCCGTGCCATGACTGTTTCGGATGCGTTGCGCGCTGCGGGTATTCTGGCCATCGCCATCCGGCCACCCACCGTGCCAAACGGCAGCGCCCGTCTGCGCATCACTCTCACAGCCGCTCATGAAGAGGAACACATTGATCGTTTGTTGGATGCGCTGAAGCAGGTGATGACACGTGACCACGGCTGAATCGCTTGTATGCCGCTGAACCTGCATATTGAAACCACCGGTCGAGGGCCGGATTTGTTTCTGGTACACGGATGGGCGCTGCACAGCGGTGTGTGGAGTGGCATCGTGCCAAACTTGGCGCAGACATGTCGCGTGACCTGTGTGGACCTGCCGGGACACGGGCTGAGCCGTGCGCTGCCCATGCCGGCGACACTCGCGGAGTTGGCGCAACAGCTTGTGAGTGTGGCGCCAAAAAATGCCGTCTGGCTGGGCTGGTCACTGGGCGGGCTCGTGTGTCTGCGTGCCGCGCTGGATTTCCCCGGACAGTTGCGCGCGCTGGCGCTGGTGAGCACTACGCCGCGCATCGTGACGACGGATGACTGGCCCTGCGCCATGCCGCTCGCGCAATTGCAGCAACTCGTTGCGGAACTGGAACAGGATTACCGCAGTACAGTGCAACGATTTCTGACTTTGCAGGTGCGCGGCGGTGAAGCGCAACGTGATGCATTGCGCCAATTGCGCGAGACCGTGTTTAGCCGGGGGGAACCGGATCGGTCGAGTTTGACGCAAGGGCTTCACTTTTTGCGCGACAGTGATTTGCGCGCGGAACTTGTGCACATTCACCTGCCCACGCTGGTCATGGCTGGCGCATGCGACCGCCTGACGCCGCCACAAGCCGGCGCGGTCCTGGCTGCCGCGATACCCGATGCAAAATTGCGGCGCCTGACCAGCGCGGCACATGCACCCTTCCTGTCGCATCCGACGGAATTCATTGAAGCCTTGGCAGGTTTTGTGCGCGCACTTCCGGATGCCGAGGTATCCCGAAAGACAGGCAATCATTCAGATGGATGAATTCTCATTGGATCGCCGCCAGCTACGCGCCGCGTTTGAGCGCGCCGCGAGTGGCTATGATGCGGTGGCGGTATTGCAGCGCGAAGTGGGCGCGCGCCTGCTGGAACGGTTGGAACTCACCACGCTCAAACCCGCACGTATACTGGATCTGGGTTGTGGCACCGGCAGCCATCTCAAAGCCTTGCGCCAGCGCTATCCAAAAGCACAGATTATCGGCGCGGACCTGGCCATGCGCATGCTCATCACCGCGCGCCGCGGCCGGGGCTGGTTGCGGCGCAAGCCGCTGGTCTGCGCCGATGCCTCGCAGCTGCCTTTCGCAGCCACGAGTTTTGATCTTGTGTATTGCAATCTGATGTTGCAATGGTGCGATGATCTGGACCGGACCTTCGCGCAACTGCGGCGCACGGTCAAACCGCATGGTCTTTTACTGTTCACGACCTTCGGTCCCGACACGCTCAAGGAATTGCGCGCGGCCTGGCGCAATGTGGATGCGTTCAATCACGTGAATCGTTTCACCGACATGCACGACATCGGCGACGCGCTGATCCGTGCCGGCTTCGTGGAGCCGGTGATGGACGTCGAGCATCTGACGCTGACGTATGACGATGTGCGCAGTTTGATGACTGATCTGAAATCCATCGGCGCCCACAATGTCACGGCCGGCCGGCCGCGCGGCCTCGCCGGACGGGAACGCCTGCGAAAACTAGCGGCGGCGTACGAACCCTTTCGGCATGATGGCCGGCTGCCGGCCACGTATGAAGTGGTCTATGGAACTGCTTGGACGCCCGCTTTTATTCCCGCGGATATGCTTACAGCCGACGAGATGTACGCCGCATTAAACGAACGGCTGCATCGGGGAGGCGACATCTGATGCGCGGCTTGTTCGTCACCGGCACCGACACGGGCGTGGGCAAGACCTGCGTCGCCACCGGTTTGGTGCGCGCGTGTGTGCGTGCCGGGCTGCTCACGGTCGGCATGAAACCGGTGGCCAGTGGCTGCGTGCAAACACCCGACGGCCTGCGCAATGAGGATGCGCTGGCGCTCCAGGCGGCCGCCAACCTGCCACGGCCTTACGAGCTGGTGAATCCATATGCGTTTGCGCCGCCGATTGCGCCGCATATCGCTGCCCGGGAAGCCGGCGTGAAAATTGAATTGCGACGCATCTTGTCGGCGTTTGAGCAGCTATGTGCGGACGTAGATGCCGTGGTGGTGGAAGGCGTGGGCGGATGGCAGGTGCCGCTTGCGGAAAACTTCGGACTGCCGGACTTGGCCCGGGCGCTCGCCTTGCCGGTGATCCTGGTAGTGGGCTTGCGGCTTGGTTGTCTCAATCACGCGCTGCTGAGCGCGCGCGCCATCCGTGCGGATGGACTGACACTCGCCGGCTGGGTGGCGAATGGCATCGATCCAAACTTCGAGCGCCGTGCCGAAAATCTGGCCGTGTTGATGGAAGTTGCGGACGCACCCCCGTTGGCTGAAATTTCTTGGCAACCTGGGGCTACAGTCGCTGCGGTGGCAGCGCAATTGAACGCCTCCGAGGTCATGCGCATTCTGGATAATGTGCGGTGAACCCGATGCAAGTGTGTCGCTTTTATTCGTGAGACGCACTGCAGCCGCGGCTGCGGGCCGGATGGCACTCCGGGCAGGGCTCTGGAGGGGCCACCGTAGGCTGGACGACACGGCATCTTGTGGCTATTCTTTATACAATCTTGCCGATGCCAGTTCCGTAGAACTGGTTGGGTCAGAGCGTGTGGTGAAGCTATGATAGAACGTGACCGCTGATGCAGGTAATGCAACTTTGATGGTCCGGTTGCGTCTGGGGCTGATGATCCTGTTTGATGCGGCAACCGGCAACAGCCGTTGGTGAGGATCAACATGCTAAGTTTTGATCTGGTCACTGCCTTGTCGGATGAGCACATGGCGCTTGCGCAATTGTTCGCGCGCCACCAGGAAGCCTTGGTGTCGCGCGCTTGGGCGCGGGCTGCGCACCTGCTTGAACATTACCGCCGGCGTTTGCAGTATCACATTCAGTTGGAAGAACGTTACCTGCTGCCGTACTGTCTACAAGGATCGCTTCCTGGAAAATGGCCGACCGAAACATACACGGCTGAGCACCGGCGTCTAGAAGAGTTGCTGCTGAAAGCCAGCACTCGCTTGGCGGTGGCGCGCCGGCGCGGAGTCACGACGGATACGCTGATCGAGTTGCTGGACGCGGAGAAGACATACAAGCGTCTGGTGAAGGATCATTATCAACGCGAAGAAGTGGCGATGTTCGCGGTGTTGCGTGAGTCGCTGCCAGACGAGGCACGCACCGGGCTGGTGCAGTTGCTGATGCAGCGTCAGCATACCGCGTATGTGGCAGCGGTCGCCAGCCTGCGTCGCTGAAAGCCCGTGTCATTCCAGTTTTGAGCTGACCAAATCTATACTGGCATTTCATCGGCCGCCGTACGGTCCGAGATCCAGTGCATGCTGCATGCGTGGTCCCGATGTCGGCGATCGTCAAGCTGTCGTTGTGTATCTTGATTAGGTCCTCATCGCTCGGCGCTCGTGCCATCCGCACCGACGACCACAAGCTCGTCGGTTGCGCGGCGAATAACATTGTTCCGGCCTTCGGGCGCTGTACTGTGAATCTGATCACACTCGCGCTCGGCGCGCCGCTCTTGGGCGCGATTTCCTGGCAACTCGGAATAACGGTGAACGGAGTGGTGAACTGCATCAAGA
>JBOIBD010000056.1:0-13750 GCA_050739415.1 Gammaproteobacteria bacterium
GCAGAATCACCAACTGCGCACCAAGATGTTCGAAGGAAAAATAGTTACCCGGCAAGAGCATGAGAATGGCGCCGGCAAAACCCAGCACCAATCCGATTTTCGCGCGCAGTGACAGCGGATAGCCTTTAGGACCAAAGGTTCCAAACCACGCGACCCACAAGGCAGAAGTAGTGGCGATCAAGGCCGCCTGGTTGGATTGCACGTAGACTTCTGCCCAGGTGACGAGTCCGTTGCCGAGCGTCACCAACAACACGCCCATGACCAGGGCATGCAGCCAGTCGCGCGGATTGCGTGGCAGGGCCTGGCCGCGTGCACCCGCGATGAGCATCAATACCAGTCCCGCGAGACAATTACGCACCCCGGACAGCAGCGCGGGCGGGATATCCTGCACGCCGATGCGGATGCCGAGATAGGTGGATCCCCAGACGAGATACACCACCGCGAAAGCCGCCACCAATTGCCAGCGGCGGGCGTCGGTTGTCATGGCACGATCCTTGGAGCGAGACACTCGCGAACAGATACGCTATCGTACCGCCGCCACCGGGGGAATGGGCTCAGCCCGGTGTGCGGAAACAAACACACGACAACTGGGAGACCCCGCATGAACGTACCAGCGCTTGGCGGCACCCCTTCGCTCAGTGAAGTAACCATCCGTGGCTTTCTCATCGGCGTCATCATCACGGTGGTGTTCACGGCGGCGAATGTGTATTTCGGCCTCAAGGCTGGCTTGACCTTTTCCACCTCGATTCCGGCCGCGGTGATCTCCATGGCCATCCTGCGCGGCTTCGGTGACGCGACCATGCAGGAAAACAACATCGTGCAAACCATCGCGTCAGCAGCCGGCACGTTGTCCTCGATCATCTTCGTACTGCCCGGCCTCATCATCGTCGGCTGGTGGACCGGCTTTCCGTTCTGGATGTCGTTCGGCATCTGTGCTACCGGCGGAATCCTCGGCGTGATGTACACCATCCCGCTGCGCCGCGCGCTGGTGACCGATTCGGATTTGCCGTATCCAGAAGGCGTTGCCTGCGCGGAAGTACTCAAGGTCGGATCGAATCCAGCCTCAGCGGAAGCGACCGATTCTGTCGAGTCGGGCGGCTCGGGATTGAAGGCCGTGGTGGTGGGCAGCATCGTGTCCGCCGTATTTTATGTGATTGTACAAACGAAAATTTTCACCAGCGACGTGGCGCAATATTTCCGTTTCGGCGGCGATAAGGGCGTAGCTACCGGCTTCGATTTCAGTCTGTCATTTGCTCTGTTTGCAATCGGTCATCTCGTCGGGCTGTGGGTGGGCATCGCCATGCTGGTGGGCGCCGTGATCGGCTGGGGCTGGGCGGTACCGTATTTCACCGCACTGCATCCGCTCGCGGGCGCAGCCTCGGATGTAGCGCAAGGCGCGTGGAGTCACTACGTGCGTTTTGTTGGCGCTGGCACCATCGGTGTCGCCGCCATCTGGACCCTGGCAACGCTGGTGAAACCCGTGGTCGGCGGACTCTCCGGCGCCATGGCGGCGGCGCGTGTGCGCAAGGCCGGAAAGGCTGACACCTTGCCGCGCGTCGAACATGACATTCCCATCGGTACAGTCGGTCTGGTTTCAGCCATCGTTCTGATCCCGGTCGCGTGGTTGCTGTGGCATTTCAGCATCATCAGCGGACTGGGTTCACACGCGCTGCTGCTGACCATCGGCGGCGTGGTATTTGTGGTGATCCTGAGTTTTCTGGTGTCGGCGGTCTGCGGGTACATGGCCGGCCTGATCGGTTCCTCCAACAGTCCGCTGTCGGGTATCGGCATTCTGGTGGTAGTAATTGCCGCGCTACTGCTGGTGTTGGGCGTGAAGTCGTTGCTGCCGGCCGAAGCCGGCAAGGCGCTGGTGGCGTTCGCGCTGTTCATCACCTCGATTGTGTTCGCAGTGGCTTCCATCGCCAACAATAATCTACAGGATCTGAAGACCGGCCAACTGGTGGACGCCACGCCGTCGAAACAGCAGTGGGCGCTGGTGGTCGGCGTGATCGCGGGCGCGCTCATCATTCCGCCGGTATTGGAATTGCTTTATCACGCCTACGGATTTCTGGGCACGCCCGGCGTCAATCCGGCGCGCGCGCTGCCCGCGCCGCAGGCCGGTCTGATCTCGGCGCTGGCGCAGGGCGTCATCGAGAACAATATAGACTGGTGGCTAATCGGCCTGGGCGGAGCGATCGGTGTCGCCTGCATCGTGCTCGATGAAATCCTTCGCAAAACCTCAAAGTCGGTGCGCCTACCGCCGCTCGCGGTCGGCCTCGGTATTTATCTGCCAACCTCGACGACGCTGATGGTGGTGGTGGGCGCGATTGTCGGCTGGTGGTTCAACCGCCGCGCTGATCGCGCACCGAAACCCGAGGCCACGAAACAACTCGGAACATTGCTAGCCTCGGGCCTGATCGTGGGTGAAAGCCTGCTGGGTGTAGTGATCGCGGCGCTGGTAGCATTCTCCGGCAATGCCTCGCCGCTCGCGTTGGTAGGAACCGGCTTCGGCACCGCCGCGATCTGGATCGGTGGCATCGTGTTCGTGGTCGTGATCTATCTACTGTATCGCTGGATCTCACGTCTGGCGGAAAAACCCGCAATCAATCCCTGACAGACGCCTCCGGGAATCACACAAGTTCCGTTTGTAACGTTCAGAGCGAAAGCCCGTGTGTTCCGCGTCGTAATACTGTCCAAACAAAAATGCGTGCCAGCTCGGACCTTCAAGACAAGGGTTCCGGAGGCGGGGTGGCTGGCTCATCAGGAAGCGGGATGAATTCCTGGTTGTCGTTCGGCGGCAATTTGAGGCGCCCGGCTTTCCAATCGTCCGCCGCTTGCCGGATGCGTTGTTTGCGTGAAGACACGAAGTTCCACCAGATATGCCGTGTGCCCAACGGCTCGCCGCCCAGCAGCATTACCGTGGACGGTTCCGTGGCGCGCAGTGATGAATCGCCATTGTCGTCAAACACGAGCATCTGTCCCCGCGTGATTTCTTGCCCATCGGATTCTATCTGGATGCGGCCGCTCGCAACATAGGCCGCGCGCTCACTGTATTGCGTAGACAGTTCGAGTTTGGCACCGGCTTGTAAAACAGTGTGTAGATAAAACAGTGGTGAATGCGTCTTCACCGGGCTATGCAAACCGAAAGCGGTCCCGGCAATCACGCGCATCCACACGCCGTCATGCTGCGTTTCGGGTAGCGCTTGAACCGGATAATTCGTGAAGCTCGGTTCGGTTTCCTCATCCGCCTCGGGCAAAGCGACCCATGACTGCAGGAGTTCCAGCCCGTTACCAGCGAATGCATCCGGGTGATCGAAGCGTTCGGAATGCACAATGCCGCGCCCGGCGGTCATCCAGTTGACCTCGCCAGGACGGATGAGCTGCTCGAAACCGAGGCTGTCGCGGTGCGTCACCGCGCCGCTCAACAGATAACTCACCGTGGACAGGCCGATGTGCGGATGCGGCCGGACATCGGCCAGACGCGCCGACTTGGCATCCATCTGGACCGGACCGGCGTGGTCAAAAAAGATAAACGGGCCGATCATGCGGCGTGCCGCGGTCGGAAGGCTGCGTTGCACGATCAATCCATGCCCGAGATCGTGTGGTTTGGCTTTGATAAGTGTCGTGGGCATGTCGGGTTCCTGAAGAAGGGTCACGACTCAGATGACAAGACCGGTGTGTTGCTCTCAGAATAACTATATCTAGTTTATGGAACGTTCTGTTTCTGCTCACGTTGCGCATCCACCTGTTTCGAACCCGGCACCATGACACGAGCCATGAGCATGCCAATTTCATAAAGAAGATAAATGGGCACCGACAGCATCGTCATGGACACCACGTCGGGCGGCGACAAAAGCATGCCGACGATGAAGGCGCCTACCAGTGCATACGGCCGAAGTTTCTTGAGTTTACCGGGCGTGGTGAAGCCGGCCCACACCACCAGCACGATGGCGACCGGCACTTCAAACGCCAAGCCAAACGCGAAAAAAATAGTGAGCACGAAATCCAGATAAGCGTTGATGTCGGTCATCACCCTAACCCCGGCCGGTGCCACGGAATTCAAAAAGGCGAATGCCACCGGGAACAGCGCGAAGTAGGCGAACGCCACGCCGCAATAGAACAGCAATACGCTGGACACCAGTAACGGAACGAACATGCGCCGCTCGCTCTTGTATAACGCCGGCGAGATGAAGCGCCACAGGTGCCAGAGGAATACCGGCACGGAGAGAAACAACGCCACCATGAGTGTGAGCTTCATGGGTGTCATGAACGGCGAAGTAACGGTAGTGGCGATCATGCTGCTGCCGGCCGGCAAGCGCCGGATCATGGGCATGGCCACAAAATCGAACACCCTATTCTGGAATGGAAACATGCAGAAAAACAGCACCAGCAGGGTGCCTATCCATATGAGCAATCGTCGGCGCAACTCCAGCAGATGGGCGATGAGCGAGCTACTCAATAGCGGTTCGACGCTAGAATCATCCGGCGGGGGGGTCATGCTTCACTGTTTCCTGCGGCGCCAGCGGCTCGGGTTTCGAGTCAGTCATATTGATTGGATCGCGCACGGCTTGACGCACACTATTCGCTGCCTTGCGTATTTCTTCGGCGGCCACTTCCTGTTCGATCTGCTCGGTGAGTTTGCGCACTACGGCACGTGCGCGACCGACCCACAGGCCGACGGTGCGTGCGAGCCCGGGTAGGCGTTCCGGGCCGAACACCACCAGTGCCAGCACGAAGATCAGTGCCAACTCCCAGAAGCTACCCTCTAACATGGGTTATCAGTGTGGGGTGTTCTCGGAACCGGACTTGGATTTATCGTTCGTGACTTTTGCTGCAGAGGCAGGTTCATTATCGCTATCGTGCATACCCTTCTTGAAGCTGCGTACGGCCTTGCCGATGTCTTCGCCCAGTTTCGGCAGTTTGGCGGTGCCGAACACCAGCACCACGATGACCAGAATCAACAGGATCTTGCCAACACTAAATTCCATGAAATACTCCCGCGGCTCCGGGAAGTAATTGGGTCGGAGGCCGCAAACTGAAAACGCTGCCACGAGCAGGCCAGTGGATGGTTATTTTACCCCCGTTGCGGCATGTTCTGCTCGAAGGATGTCCTGAAGAAAGCGGCTGTCAGGCGGACGTGCTGAGGGAATCTGCCAGCTTTTGTGCCTTGGCGAAGTCTGGTGCGCCACCAGCGAAGCCAGCTTCCAGCACAGCGCCGCTCAGGCCGGCGTCGGCCTTACAGAGCCTGCGAATGTCTTCAATAGAATTCAACCCCCCACTTAACAATACTGGAACGGTCATGGTCTGCGCTAGCGACATGACCGCCTCGATATCGAAACCACCATTCTGTTCGCTGCACAGGATGGCAGCTACCCCCTCACGCTGAAAATGTTCGGCTACTCCCAACACAGATTGCTGGGCCAGCTTTGACCAGCCTCCCGCCACCACTTTGCCCGCAACTGTGGCCAGCGCCGCCAGAATATGCCCCGGATATTCGAGGCACAGATCATTGATGAAATGCGGCGTGCTCGCGGATTTAGTATCAAGAACCACGTATTCCGCGCCCGCGGAAAAATAGCTTTCCACGGTAGCGTCGTTACGCAAAGCGCCGCTCACCTGCACCGGTACTTCTAAACAAGCGTTCACGATGTTGTGAACTATCCTGGCATTGTCCGCCTTGCCAGAGACGACACTGTCTAGATCAGTTACATGCAGACGCCGCGCACCGGCGGCCACCCAGCTCTTCGCCACTTCCACAGGATCATCCAGTTGTGTCTGGTTGCGCGCGGATCTTTCCGCCGCGGCGGGACACTTCCCGTTTTTAATCCGGATGGCTGGTATCAACAACATAGCAGACAGGCTTCGGGCTTGGCATCATTTGCCGCCCACCGAATTGCATTGAGCATTGGAGCAACAAAGACACGACGTTCTGAACAATATGGGAAGCATGGGGATAATGGTGGAGTGGCTTTAACGCGTGCAGCCCATACCAAGAGGATTGTCAGTAACCTTTCCGAAATCATCCTAGTTCTCACCGGGTGAGTAGACAAGCCACGAACTCAGGGCCCCGAATCCGGCGAGACCTGCAACCAAAACGTTACGGGGCCGTCGTTTACCAGCGCTACCTGCATGTCCGCGCCGAATACTCCTTGATACGTTTCAGGATAGATATTCCCGGCTTGCGCACACAGATATGTGAACAGGTGCTTGCCTTCTTCCGGCGAAGCCGCCGGCGTGAAACTCGGGCGATTGCCTTTATGGGTATCCGCCGGCAGGGTGAATTGCGGCACCAGCAACAGGCCGCCGCGAATTTTACATAGATCGTGATTCATGCGCCCGTCTTCATCCGGAAACACACGGTAGGCCAGCAGCCGTTCCAGCATACGATCCGCCTGCGTTTCAGCATCGCCGCGTTCTACACCGATGAATACCAATAAGCCGCGCGAGATTGCGGCGACCAGCTTGCCATCCACTTCCACCGAGGCGCGGCGAACACGCTGCAACAACCCGATCATGTATGCGCGAAACGCGTGGCAAACGCATCCGTCGCTTCCACCAGCGCCGAGCAGATGCCAGGTTCACTGGAGGCATGACCGGCGTCAGCAATCAACTGAAACCGTGCTTCCGGCCAAGCCTTGTGCAGGCGCCACGCGGCCACCGCGGGGCACACCACATCGTAACGCCCCTGCACGATGACACCGGGAATCGACCGAATGCGCGGCGTATTCCGGATAATCTGGTCTGGTTCAAGAAAGCACTGGTTCACAAAATAATGACATTCGATGCGTGCGATGGCCATGGCCACATCCGGCTCGGAAAAATGATCCACCACGGATTCGCTGGGTAGCAGCGTTGAACAGCGCGCCTCGAACAACGACCATGCTTCCGCTGCGCGTCGGCGTACCGCCATGTCGGAGCTGGTGAGGCGCGTGTAATACGCACGCATGAGATCGTCGCGTTCCGCGGGTGGAATCGGTGCCGTGAATTCCTCGAAATGATCCGGAAACAAATGCTGGATGCCATCTTGGTAAAACCAGCGCAGCTCATCTGGCGTGACCAGGAAAATACCTCGCAGGATCAGCCCCAGCACCCGTTGCGGATGGGTCTCCGCATACACCAGCGCCAGGGTTGAACCCCAGGAACCGCCGAACACCAGCCAGCGTTCAATGCCCAACGTTTCTCTAATGTGCTCCATGTCCGCCAGCAGAGCCTGGGTAGTGTTCTGCTCCAGTTCCGCATGCGGCCGTGAACGCCCACAACCGCGCTGATCGAACAGCACGATGCGGTAATGCGCCGGGTCGAAAAAGCGCCGGTTGTCGGTAGTGCAACCGCCCCCCGGACCGCCGTGGACGAACACCACCGGTACTCCACTCGGATTCCCGCATTCCTCCACATAGATTTCATGAGGCGTCTGTACCTGCAGGACACGGGCGGCGTAGGGTTCAAGCGGGGCAAAAAGTTTACGCATGATGTTCATTTCGGGGTTGTTGCTTGCTTTGTACCCCAAATCCGGCCTTGCTGCAGCCCAGCGCGTAAGCCCTTTCCTACAACACAGGCCGGGTTCCTCCGACTGTGTCGGCTCCAGCCTGATGGCAGAGTGACAGTCGCCTGCACTGCCAGGGAATGGCGGGACAAGGATGTACTACGGACCTGGGGCGGGGTATGGATCAGCAAGGATGCTCGCGCCCTTTATCGAGTTGAACACTCAATCACCTCCAGCCATGAAGGCTTTGACCCGGCGGTATTCTACCGCCGGGTTTTTTATTTCCCGTCACCGTTAGTCTGAAATTGTGCTTTAATCGAAGGCACATTCTTCGTGCGACCTACGATTCGGAGGCAACTTGCTAGCATTTCCCGCATTCAGGCGGTTTTCGGCATCGCTGATCCGTTTGCTCACAGTCTTGAACGAGGATGGCGGCCGTGTCTGGCTGTGGACAACCGCTGCACCGGACGAAGCTGATCTCAATGCCAACTTTATTTACGAGATGGACGAATACGTCACCGTCGCCACCTACGACAAGACCACCGATGCACATATCTCCTTGGGGCGGTTGGCGGCGGAGGGCATCCAAGCGCTGCTGTTCGACGACAACATGGTGCAGATGGATTGGTTGTATTCGATTGCGCTTGGCGGCATAAAACTGCGCGTCACGCGCGTGAACGAGAGCGCCGCACGCCGTGTGCTGGCCACAGATTATTCCCATGATCTTGATGATGTAGATGTCGGCAAACCAGAATCCTGAGTACGGATCCGCTCAAAGTTCCAGCATCGCATTTCGTTCTTCAGCTGACGGCTCAAATCCGCGCGGGCCGTAGTGCTCGAAGATGGCCTTCACTACGTCCTCGGGCCGGTCCACCAACTTGAATAAATCCATATCCTGCACATCAATCATGTTTTCAACCACCATGCGCGCCTTCAACCATTCCACCAGCCCCATCCAGTATGTCGTGCCTACCAGCAGAATCGGAATAGGTTGCGTCTTACCGGTCTGGATGAGCGTGAAGATTTCGCTCAATTCATCTAGTGTGCCGAATCCGCCCGGCAACACTACATACGCCGAGGCATACTTAACGAACATCACTTTGCGAATGAAAAAATGCCGGAAGCTGAGTGAAATATCCTGATAGACGTTGGCTCTCTGTTCGTGGGGCAGCTGGATATTAAGACCGATGCTCGGGGCTTTTCCGGCATATGCGCCCTTGTTAGCTGCCTCCATGAGGCCCGGCCCACCACCCGTCACTACCGAGAAGCCCGCATCAGACAGCACACGGCCGATCTGCTCCGTGAGCGCATAGTAAGGATGCCCCGGCGCGATGCGTGCGGAACCAAAGATGCTCACGGAAGGCCGGATTGAAGCCAGTCGTTCAAATCCTTCCACGAATTCCGCCATCATCCGGAAAATTTTCCACGCTTCACGGCTCAGGTTGTCATCTGCGAAGCCGGGTTGCGGCCGAGCCTGACGTTTATCTTTACGATTCATCGTGTTTCTCCGTTGACGTGTCCCGTGGCGCCTACAACTTGCGCAGGCGTTGCAAAAAAACCTGCATCTCTTTTTGCGCCTGGCGATCACCACGTTCACCCGCCACGTGGATGCCCTGTTCGTAAGCGGCCACGGCTTCGTGCGTGTTGCCGGCTTGCGCCAACGCGCGGCCGCACAACTTCCAGGCAGCGGTGTAATCTGGATCGAATATCAAAGCCCGCTGTAACTGTTTAACGGCATTAACTGCATCGCCCACATCCAGATACGCCTTGCCCAATCCGAAACGCAGCGTGGCGGAATCCTGTCCTGCGGCCAGCATTTGTTCAAGCGTTTTGATGTCGGGCATGCAGCTTCTCCTATGTCACATATATCGAATAAATCCTATGGCCATGTAAGGAATACTCCTTACCATAGTTAACTAGAACCTATCTCAAAACTACTTTGCTTGGCATAACTTTGTTGCGCGTCGGCTCGAAATGGCCGCTTTCGGCATCCTGCCTCCTGCGGCACTTGTACATCCCTGTACATCGCTCACATACTGGCGTGTACACTCCGCTTTCTCGCCAACGCGCGCCGCGTTCTGCTTGCGCTCGCGACGTTTTGAGATAGGTTCTACAATATTGTAATCTCCGGACAAGGCGTAGCATCACTACCAGAATGCTCACACGCAGATGCATCAGATGGTGATCAGATTCGCATAGGCCACCACTAACCATTTCGCGCCGGCCGTGCGGAAATTCACCTGCACGCGTGCGTGCGGTCCGGCGCCTTCGTAATCCAGCACTACGCCCTCGCCGAAATTCGGGTGTTGCACCCGCTGCCCAAGACTCAACCCGGTGGGCGCACTGTCCAAATGTCCAGCCGATGCGATAAAAGGCCGCGACACTTGCACGCGCGGGCGGATTTCCTCGATGAGCTGCGACGGAATCTCGCGCAGAAAGCGCGAAGGCACACCGTAGGTGTCGGTACCGTGCAGACGCCGGGTTTCGGCATAGCTGAGATACAGTTCCCGCATGGCGCGAGTCATGCCCACGTAACACAGGCGCCGTTCCTCCTCGAGGCTCTCAAGGTCATTGCTGGAACGCTCATGGGGAAACAGGCCATCTTCCAGACCACAAATAAACACCAGCGGGAATTCCAGGCCTTTGGCCGAGTGCAGCGTCATAAGTTGCACGCAATCCTCCCAGGCTTCAGCCTGGCCTTCGCCGGCCTCCAGCGCCGCGTGCGACAGGAATGCGGACAAGGGCGTCATGCCTTCCAGATTTTCCGGCTCGAAGCCGCGGGCGGCGCTCACCAGTTCCTGTAGGTTCTCGACGCGGGTTTCACCACGCTCGCCTTTCTCCGCCTTGTAATGTTCGACGAGGCCGCTCGTGTGAATTACGTGATCCACCTGTTCGAACAAATCCAGTCCACGCACTGAGCGGTCCATATCATCAATCAATGTCGCAAAACAGCGCAAGGCGCCCAGCACGCGCGGCGGAGCATCCTGCTTGTCCAGCACGCCACACAGCACGCGCCACAGCGGGATTTTGTCGCGCCGTACAGTTTCGCGCAGCGTCTCGAGCGTGCGCGTGCCGATGCCGCGCGTGGGTAAATTTATGATGCGTTCGAAAGACGCATCGTCATCGCGGTTTTCGATCAAGCGCAGATAGGCGAGCGCATCCTTGATTTCCTGGCGTTCGAAGAAGCGCGGACCGCCATATACTCGGTACGGAATCGCTTCGGCCAGCAGGCGTTCCTCGAACACCCGCGACTGGGCATTGGAGCGGTACAGCACAGCGATGTCATGGCGCGCGCCGCCCTGTTGCTGCCAGCGCTTGATGTGTTCCAGCACGAACTGCGCTTCGTCCTGTTCGTTGTATGCCGCATAGACACGAATCGGTACACCATCGCTGCCGCTGGTCCAAAGGTTCTTTCCCAGGCGCGAGCTGTTGTTGGCGATGAGCGCGTTGGCGGCCTTAAGAATATTGCCGGTGGAACGGTAATTTTGTTCCAGACGCACCACTTTAGTATCGGGAAAATCCTTCTCGAATTTCAGGATGTTTTCGATCTTGGCACCGCGCCAGCCGTAGATGGACTGGTCATCGTCGCCCACCACGAAGGGTACACTCTGCTTGCCAGCCAATAAGCGTATCCAGGCGTACTGAATAGCATTTGTATCCTGGAATTCGTCCACCAGGATGTGACGGAAGCGTTGCTGATAATGTGCCAGCAATGCGGCATCGTTGCGCCACAATTCGAGCGCCCGCAGCAACAGCTCCGCGAAATCCACCAATCCGCCACGCTCGCAGGCTTCTTCATACGCGGCATACGCACGCCGCATCAGCCGATCAAACGGATCATCGCCTTCGGAAAGGTGTTTAGCGCGCAGACCCTCGTCCTTGCGGGAATTGATAAACCACTGCAACTGCCGCGGTGGATACCGGGTTTCGTCCAGGTCCAGCGTCTTGAGTACACGCCGGATGAGCCGGTACTGATCCTCGGAATCGAGAATCTGGAAGGTCTGCGGCAATTTCGCCTCGCGCCAGTGTTGGCGCAGCAGGCGATGCGCGAGACCGTGGAACGTGCCCACCCACATGGCACGTACCGGCTGGGCCAGAATCTGCTCGATGCGGCCACGCATTTCGCCCGCGGCCTTGTTGGTAAAGGTCACGGCGAGAATGCCGAAAGGCGACACATGCTCTACTTGGATCAGCCAAGCGATACGATGCACCAGCACCCGGGTCTTGCCGCTGCCCGCGCCCGCCAGCACCAGCACCGGTTTCGCTTCCGCTGTCACCGCCTCGCGCTGGGCGGGGTTCAGGGAATCCAGTAGCGGAGTGACATCCATACCGGCATTTTAACAGAGCGTAAACATGAGTTTGCGTAGCATGGTTTTATTCAGCACGGCGCGCTGTGGCCATGAACCCGCCGGCCTGATCATTGTCACAAATTAAGCGTAGACTCCCATCACGCACCCGGACAATCCTCATGACCCCAGCTTTATCGGTAACCCGGCGTTCACCTGTGCATCAGCGCTGGACGCTTGATGACATTCCCTGGCAAGGCATAGATCGCACCGCGTTGGCAAACCGGGAAATACTTTTTTATCTGGTCACTACCGCTTCGTTCATCGAAACCGCCACCGATACCTACGCGCGCAATCTCATCGAATACTACGCCAGCGATGCGGAAGCGACCGCGTGGCTGGACCAACATTGGCAGCATGAGGAGCTACAACACGGCCGCGCGCTCAAGCACTACGTGCAAACTGCCTGGCCGGACTTCGATTGGGACCAGGTATACAACGCGTTCTTCGCGGAATTTTCCGCGAACTGTGTGGTCGAGGCGCTGGAACCCGGCCATTGTCTGGAAATGGTTTCACGCTGTATCGTGGAGATGGGCACCTCTAGTTACTACACCGCCCTGAGCGCCTTGAGTCCCGAACCAGTATTGAGTCTACTCACGCAGCTGATTCGCGAAGATGAAGTCCGCCATTACAAATACTTCTATCATTCTTTCCTACGCTATCGAGAAAGCGAGCAAATCGGTCGCTGGAAAATATTCAGAGCAATCTTGCGACGGCTGCGTATGATTGACGGTGAGGACAGCAGCATCGCCCTGAAACACGCCTACAGCATCTGTCATCCCGGTAAACCTTTCGATGACCATCTGTACCGGCGCATCCAGAAACAGGGGCGCCATCTCCTGGGGCCACATTTCCCTCACGAGATGAGTGTCAAGATGACACTCAAGCCGTTGGCTCTGAATCCGCAGGTACAGAAAATTGTGGTGCACAGCATCGTCTTCCTGTCCCGCTGTCTGTTGTGGGGAGAAGGTCGCACGTTATTCAAATCACAGGTACAGATGTACGCGGATTTTTACTTCCGCTTACAACGTTACGCACTGGATAAATGGGGCAGATTCGCCAACTAACACAAAGCCAAGACCGTCTATTTAGATGTGGTAAATGCATCGCGGCGCAACGCATCAGAAGCCGCGTGACCCTCCCGGCAGGGGATACAAGGATTCAGGCCAGGGAATCGGGCGTTGCTGCTGGAATTTCACTATCACAGTGACGGGCACCAGTTTGATACCCTGCGCAGGAAGTTTCGGTAGCTCTGCATATAACACTGCCAAAGTCGCCGGCCGTGGATGACCGATGGCCAAAGCGAAGCCTTTCTTGCGCGCGATGCCGAGCAGCCGATTAAACTGCAACTGTACCGCCTGAGGTGTATTCACATCATCCAGGAATACATCGCGGCGTGCTGCTGGCACAGAGTTTTCCAATGCAATCTGATAGGCGATGCTGTTGACTGTGGTGTAGCTGTCCACGAAAAACAGGTCTCCGATGTCGTGCAAGGTCTGCATGACCCAGGCAAGATCGCCCGGGTGCATGCTGATGAGACTGCCTTCGTGATTGTTAACACCGACGAGATGCGGAATCGCGGCCACGTCACCGCGCACCGTATTTTTGATTTCCTGCTCGGTCATGTGCAGCGTGATGCCGCCCGGGCCCAACGGTGCGTCATCCATAGCCTGCATGGGCAGATGTAGCAATACTTCCTTGCCACGGGCGTGGGCAAGATCGGCAAGCGTCACGGAATACCGCGTGTGCGGCAAAATCGCGCAGGCCACCGGACCGGGCAGCTCCACAGCATGATGGCCTTCCGCCAGCGTGTTGCCTAGGTCGTCAATAATGATGGCGATGACGGGACGAGTCACCGGTGTCGCGGCGTATAACGGTGGACTCTCCATAATCACACACAAGCTGAGCAAAAGCAGCGTGA
>JBOIBD010000057.1:0-13665 GCA_050739415.1 Gammaproteobacteria bacterium
TTAACCTGCTTCGCTAGTTCCGTCGCGAGCGCCTTCAGTTTGCTCTCGTCCATCGCTGCTTCCATTGACTTGCTCCTGTGGTAAGGTAAACGTCAATGGGCAGTTACACAAATTAATTTACAGTCTCGCGCCATCAGCCACTTCAACCACAACACAGCCAAAATCTGACAAACAGACTACAAACCTCGATTGATAGCATTAGTTATACAAATACAAAAGGCGGCCTTAACAGCCGCCTTGTATAAACATCCAAATTAATTATTTTTGGTTTCGACCGCATTAGCATTCTCATTTTTGTTCAATACTCTTAAGTTCATCTTTTGCTTGCTTGATTTGATGTTTCATTTCTTTTTGAATCTTCGCAATGATCTTTTCATATATAACGAGTTGATCTAGCCTCTTTTTGACGCAATTTTTAATTATTCTACGAGCGTTACTGTGTCCGCCAGGCGGCCAATGTGGGTTCCCCATGATCTTTCCTCCTTAAATATTTGGACTGATTAAAAATATTAATTGACATAATACGTTTTGTTTTTGATGAGCGTTGTCATGTATATCACAAGGATATGATAATTGCTCATCGTCTGTTCCCACCATAAGTCTCACATTCATTACTATTCAACAAGATATATTCCGCTCGAAGCCAAAAATGCTTTACCCTGCTTAAGTTTGGTTGATTGAACTATGGCGTTTAGTGTCATTTATTGCGTAGTACACGATGCACTGTGATGAGTAAAAGGACTTTTGCATGCGCCGAATGTTTTTGTACAACCGCCTAGCTCCAGGCTTTTTGGAGCGTGTCAAACGCCATATCATCTTTCGCATTGCGGCGGTCTACGCAATAGCGTCCTGGATTCTTATCCAGCTTTCCAGTAGCGTCTTCCCGAACCTGGGCCTACCTAAAGACAGCATACGTTTTGTCATCATCTTGGTGGCACTCGGTTTCCCGGTGATGCTGGTATTGGCTTGGACATTCGTCAAACCTAGCAGCATTGAACCAGAGGGATACACGCGCTGGAAGCGCGTGCGCTTAAGGATAGGTTCAATTCTGTCCGTCTTGATCATCGTATTGGTATGTATCTCTGGATGGTATCTGTGGCGAGCCGCGGTGATAGCACACGTAGCCCAAGAGATATCGGAGACAGTGACTGATAATGCAGCCCCCGTTTTCAATCCCCCGCTACGCTCCATTGCTGTGCTACCGTTTAAAAACCAGAGCGATGATCCGAACCAACAGTATTTCAGCGACGGTATCACAGAAGAAATTACCAGCGCCTTGGGAGCATTACCGGGTGTGCGTGTCACATCGTGGCAATCAACATCAGTGTATCGTGACACTGGTATTTCAATTATCAAGGTAGGGAAAGCCCTGAATGTTGCGAATGTGCTTCTAGGCAGTATCAGTCGTGACGGCAACAGAATCAGAATATCAGCACAGTTGGTGAACTCTGTTACGGGCTATCAGCTCTGGTCAGGTGACTATGACCGAACTTTTAAGGATGTGTTTGCCGTGCAAGATGATATCTCCAAAGCCATAGTGAGTGCCTTGCAATTGCATCTTCCAAGCACTGGCACTCTAGTGACTGATGCGACTGCCGATCCAAATGCGCATGATTTTTATCTAAAGGGCCTGGCTGCACAGAATGCGGAAAACGCTGCGAGCTTGGACGTGGCGGTGCAGGATTTCCAACAAGCCATTCGCCTCGATCCGAAATACGCGGAAGCGTACGCTGCTTTGGGACAGACCTATGCCTTTAGTCACTCGGTCACTGATATACCCTTGACGAAATCGCTTCCACTGGCCAAACGTGCAGCGAAGCAGGCATTACGGCTGGATCAGAATCTTGCAGCCGCACATGAGGCTTTGGGGATGGTCTACGCACTGGAGCAAAAACCAAAACGTGCAATAACCGAACTCCGTCGTGCACTGAGGCTGGATCAAAATAATGCTAGAACGCATATTATTTATGCCACATTGCTGCCTCCAAACAAACACGTAAAAGCGCTTGATCAATACGAACAAGCAGTCAACTTGGATCCAAATGATCCCTATGCGCACTATAACTTTGGAGTCATATACGAAGATTATGGCGATTACAAAAATGCTATATTGGAATATCAGGCAACCCTGGGCCTTGCTCCGCAACTTTCATATGTTCGACTTGATTTAGCCGGCGCCTATCATCGCAATTCCGATGACAAGAGTGCCGTAGATATCCTGACTGGAGTAAAGACAGATGACCCACTCCAGGCTCAGATCCTGGATGCGGCGCGCTTAACATACATGGCACAACAAACTCCGGATATCAATAATCAGGCTCTAGACGCTCTAAAGCAGATAGATGTCACGCGGATCAACGTGACAGATAAAGAAAAGTTGTCTGCTTTATATACAGTCATCGGCAAGAAAGGTCTGGCCATCAAACTACTGGAAGAAGCATGCGCAAATGGACCGGAAACCTGTACTGATCTTGCCATTAACCCTGGGTATGCATTGCTGCGTAGTGAGCCACTATTTCACAAGCTGGTTGAGCAATACACTCTTCTAAACTAGAAGAACCGTTGCTGTTAACCGTGCGGTAAATAGCCTGCTACACGTAAAGTTTACGGGATGATATTTCGGATACGGAGGTCTATCGCCGTTTTATCACCAACCCGCCACACAGTATTACCCGTCAGATCACCCGATTTAGGCACGGGTGTATCACCCTTTGATATCCGCGCAATGATGTTCACTTTGGGGTAATCTGACAGATTGTGCCCTGCAATCATGGAATCCGAATTGCTGAGTGTTAAATCCAGAGGCAAATCGCGCACTTGAAATCGTCGCACCGCGAGTGGCGGGCCGCCGCTTTGACCTATAGGTTCAGCGAATACGAATAGTGTTTCATCCGGTGATACTTTGCCGCGTAAATCTGAATCCAATGTTACACGTACGTGAATATTTGCGGCAGGAACGGGCGCGTTTGATTCTTTTGCTGGCGTAACCTCGCCACCTGCCTCGCCGATAGAGTGTTCGATAATAGTGCGATATTCGGGTGGTGGATTCTGTGCAAGCAGGCTTCGCCAACGTGAAAGAGCGAGGGTTTTATCACCGCGCTCCAGTGCGCCCAGGCCACCGTACCAGAGCGCTTGAGGATTGCTCGGATCAAGTTGCAAGGCTCGCTCAAATGCCGGCAAGGCTTTACTCATGAATTCATCCGGGTTTGCCAAGGTCACCGCTTCGCCGTAGCTGGCCAGTACATCGGCGTTGCCATCGTTGGACAGGGCACGTGCACGGGTGTAGGCATCAGCAGCCTCGGCATACCGGCCCATCAGAAGATAGGCATGTCCGAGCATCTCCCAGCCCTGCAAATCATCCCGATCCGTGGTGTGGAGTCGGTGCGCAAGTTGCGCGACCATCTGCTCGACTGAGTACACGCTGGCTTGCTTGACACCCTCCACTCCGGCACGCCAATTGCCCAGTTGCCAGTACAGAACCCCCACAACCACAATCATGAGCATCGCGAGCGCAGCAGAAGCGAGGCGATTGCCATGTGCTTGCGTGGAACGTACACGGCTGCTCTGGGCCTCGCGCAAGCTCGTATCCAGCTCGGTATCCAGATCACGACGTGCTGTCGTGTAATCCTTTGGTGCTAAACGGCCTACCGCTAGGTCATGATCCAGTTCTTCCACGCGCGCCGCATGTACGGCACGATTGGCTGAATCGGTGGACGGCCTTTGTCCAGAGCGGGCGCGCCAGAGTGGCACAGCCACACAGGTCGCTGCCACCAATACCATCAGTGCTGCTATCAGGATAAAACTCACGATTCTCGATCCCCGGTCCCATCCATGCGCGCACGCCGGTGCAGGATGAACACCAATACGATGAGCCCAATCATGAGTAGGATGAACGGGCCAGCCCATAGCAGCCAGGTATTCGGTTGTAATGGCGGATCGTAAAGCACGAAAGCCCCGTAACGATTCACCATGAAGTCCTTTATGTCCTGACTGCTCTTACCTTGAGCCACCATGAGATGTACCTGGTGACGAAAGTCCGCGGCCAGATCGGCGTTGGAGTCCGCAATATTTTCATCGAAACATACCAAGCAACGGAAGTCGTGTATAAGATTTTCGTAACGTTGCTGCAAAAGTGTGTCGCTAAACGCCGGCTCACTATCTACTGCCTGTGCTACAGGTAAATATAGGCAAGATATGGCCAATACTAGGGAAAGTGGAATTAGCAGACGCTTCATGTTCCTTCGTGGCGTAGAGCCTCAATGCGTGGCATAAAATCCTTTTGAAGGACGTCTGGCGTTAGTTCACCGACGTATTTGAAGCGGATGATGCCGTGCTGATCTATGAGGAAAGTTTCTGGTGCGCCGTACACCCCCCAGTTGATGGCGATATCGCCTGTTGAATCAAATGCGATAGCGGTGTAAGGATCGCCGCGTTGGGCGAGCCACGCGAGTGCGCTTTCTCGATCATCTTTATAGTCCCAACCGTAGATGGGTACGATGTTCTGTTTGGCGAAGGCCATCAGCGTTTTCTGCTCCTCTCTGCAAACGAAACACCACGTACCCCAAACGTTCATCAGAGATATTTGGTGCAGGAATTTATTTTGTGTAAACGGGTCCTTAGAATTATGTAGTTCTGGCAAAGAAAACGTGGGTACGGACTTGCCAATCAAAGCCGACGGCAGGATACGCGGATTGAGGTACAACCCCCTCCAGAACACTGCGATCACTGCAGCCAATACGACGATAGGCAGTGCGTAGAGAAATGAGCGTTTCATTCACTCGCCCCCACCTTGGCTTCACCAACTTGAGGACTGAGCGGACGTGCCACCGGCGGCGATACTGATATAGGAACAAAAGATGCTGTCTCATTGATCGGCCTGCGGTAGCGCCGGTCGGATACCGCAAGCAATCCGCCTAGCATCATTACCAAGCCGCCAATCCAGATAAAGCGGACAAGTGGTTTGTACTGAATGCGTACGCTCCAAGCATTACCCCCAAGTGGATTGCCCAGCCCAACATATAAATCACGAAACACTCCAGGATAGATCGCGGCGACGCTGGTTTCCGTACTGGCGAAATCCCGCTTCTCTGGCCGCATGGTTGCGATCTGCTTGCCGTCATGGCGCACGAAAAATGTAGCTTGCGTTCCTTTGTAATTCGGACCTGTAACATCCTTTGCACCTTCGTACGTGAATTGGTAACCCTGCACGGTTATGGTTGATCCAGGATGTACGGCCTGATCCTTTACAACTCCAAGTGTACCCGTGACGGTTACGCCAAGAATAAGCAGGCCGGCACCAATGTGGGCAGTTGTCATGCCCAGCACAGAACGTGACAATGTCATGTGGATGCCTTTCGATCGTTGCCAGAGGCGATAAACAGGTTCCCGCAATGTCGAGAGAATCGTCCACACACCCAGAAAGATACCGGCCACTGCCACCATTGTGGTCTCTGCATGCAGAACCACGAGAGCAATGATCCCGCAGCCGATAGCAAGCACCACTAACCACCGGAGCTTACGCACGGTTTCCGCCAACTCACCATGTTTCCAGCGCACATACGGTCCAATTCCGATAGCGATGAAGAACGGAATCGCCAGGGGTATAAAGACTGCGTCGAAATATGGGGGGCCAACCGAAATCCTTTCAAGATGCAAGGCATCCATGAACAGCGGATAAAGTGTGCCAAGTAACACAGTTGCGGCAGCCACAACCAGAAAGATATTGTTGATAAGCAGGAAGGCCTCGCGGGAAAATGGTTTGAAGCCGCCACCGCGCCCAAGTGTCGGTGAGCGCCAAGCGTACAGTGCCAGGGCCGTGCCCACAAATATGCCGATCATGCCGAGAATAAACGCGCCGCGTTTTGGGTCAACGGCAAACGCATGTACGGAAATGAGCACGCCTGAGCGCACCAGGAAGGTGCCAAGCAAGCTCAAGGAAAAAGCCGCGATGGCCAGCAACGCCGTCCAACTCTTGAATGCGCCGCGCTTTTCCGTCACCGCCAGCGAGTGGATCAAGGCCGTGGCCACAAGCCAGGGCATGAAGGAGGCATTTTCCACCGGATCCCAAAACCAAAAACCACCCCAGCCTAGTTCGGTGTAAGCCCAGTAACTCCCAATGGTGATTCCAATCGTCAAAAACAGCCAGGCGATGATAGTCCAGGGGCGCGACCATCGTGCCCATACGCTGTCCATCTTGCCGCCCAGCAATGCTGCAATCGCGAATGCAAATGCCACAGACAGGCCTACGTATCCCATGTACAACATCGGCGGGTGGGTCACCATCATTGGGTCTTGCAAAATGGGATTGAGATCGCGACCTTGCGTCATGGGTGGTAACAAACGTGTAAACGGATCCGAAGTAGAAAGCATAAACAACAAGAACCCAATGCTGATCACACCCAATACACCCAGCACTCGACTTGAGAATTCCTGAGGGAGATGCCGGCTGAAATGTGCCACACCAATGGTCCAGATGGCCAGCACGAATACCCATAGGAGCAGTGAGCCCTCATGCGCGCCCCATACAGCTGTGAACCTATAGAACCAAGGCAACGCGATGTTGGAATTTTCGGCTACATAAGCGACCGAAAAATCATTGGCGAGAAAACAGTAGGCAAGTACCCCAAATGCCAGCGCCACGAATAGCGACTGCGCCACAGCCGCTGGTCGCGTGACATTCATCCAAATGAGATTGCCGCGCTGTGCGCCTGCGAGACCGAAGAAACTCTGCGTCAGCGCCAAACACAGGGCGATGATGAGTGCGAGATGGCCGATTTCTGGAATCATGAGCGCCCTTGTCCCATCGCGGCGCCTTGCTGGGCTTCAGCTTTCTTGATGGACGCTTCCACTTCCGGTGGCATGTACTTTGCATCATGCTTTGCCAGCACCTGATCGGCAACGAATATACCGTTCTTATCGAGCGTGCCATGCACCACGATGCCCTGCCCTTGCCGGAACAGGTCCGGTAGGATGCCGGTATAGACGACAGGAATAGATCGTTGCATATCGGTCAGTGTGAAATGTACGGTCATGCTACCTGGCACGCGATTGACGCTGCCCATGGCCACCAACCCGCCCATACGAAACTGCTGGCCGGGGTGGGCATCACCGGCTGCCACTTGCACAGGCGTGAAGTAATACAGCAGGTTTTGACGAAATGCCTGTAAGCCCAAACCGACGGCGACTGCCACACCCACCACGATAACGGACACGATAATTAGACGTTTGCGGCGTGCTGGCGTCACGCTTGATTGTCCTTGTTGGTCGCACGGCGTTGCAGCTGCTTCAATATCGCGCGTTGTTGGCGACCGGGCCATATTGCATTAATGAGCATTACGAACAATACGATGCCATAAGCCGGCCAGACGTATACTGCGTAGCCACCCATGGTCAGAAACTCGTGCCAAGAACTCATAGTTTTTTCACCATTTCCTGCACCCAGGCAGTGTTGCGTTCGCGTAACAACACTTCAACCTGCAGGCGTTTCAGGATAAACGAAGCGAAGTACAACATGAAGCCAGTAATCATGATGAACAGCGGTATATACATGCTGGGTGGAATGTCCTCGTGTGCGCCGAAGAACACTGTAGGCCCCTGGTGCAGGGTGTTCCACCATTTTACCGAATAATGAATGATGGGGACATTGACGATGCCCACCAGCGCCAGGATGGCACCGACTCGGTCGCCAGTGCGCCGGTCCTCGAAGGCGTGGTTGAGCGTGATGTAGCCTAGATACAAAAACAGCAAAACCAGTTCAGACGTTAGTCTTGCATCCCACACCCAGTAGGTACCCCACATGGGTTTGCCCCACAACGAACCGGTCACAAGCGCGAGGAAAGTAAATGATGCACCAAGTGGAGCCGCCGCGGCCGAAACCGCATGCGCAAGTTTCATGCGCCAGATAAGGCCAATGGCTGCGGCGACTGCCATCACCATGTACACAAACAGCGACATCCAGGCACTCGGCACGTGCACGTACATTATGCGGAAACCGTCACCCTGCTGGTAATCCGGCGGTGCCAGCCACAAACCGCCGTACAGACCCACCAGAATCACGAGCAGACTCAACCAGCCAAGCCATGGTGCGAGTTTGTCCGCAAACCGGTAAAAGTACGGTGGCGATGCGAGTTTGTGAAACCAGACGAACATCAGTTTCCTGCCTTTCAAGATTCCAGACTCACACGCAATCCGCCTGCGATGGCGAACGGTGCGAGAGTCAGCGCCAGTACCAGCATGGCGCCGAGAAAATACAATGGCGCCGCCACCGGTTCACTGAGCGCCGCACGCCCCGCCGCTGCTGCACCAAAGATTAATACCGGTATCGTCAGCGGCAACACCAAAATAGGCAGCAACATCGAGCTGCGCCGTAAACCTACCGTCAGCGAAGCGCCCACGGCTCCCAGGAAATTCAGGACCGGCGTGCCCAACAGCAAACTTACCACCAGCACGGGCATGGCGCCGGCCGGATAATCCAGCATTAAGGCCATGAGCGAAGACAGCACCACAAGCGGCAGTCCGGTCACCAGCCAGTGAGTAGATACTCTTAGCAGCACCAGCCATTCCAATGGGACCGGGCTCAGTAAAATCTGTTCCAGGCTGCCGTCTTCATAATCGCCTTTGAAGAGACTGTCCTGACCGATCAGGCTGGCCAGCAAGGCCGCCACCCAGATAACCCCGGGTGCAAGGCGGCGTAACAAAGCAGGTTCCGGGCCCAAGGCTAGTGGGAACAGCAACGTGACGATCACAAAAAACATGACCGGCGTGGCCAATTCGCCGCGATGCCGGTAGGCCAGGCGCAAATCCCGCTGAATCAAGATGGGGGTTTTCATGCGATAGTGGCCAAGGCCAGAGTTTTAACCGGGAACGGCGCCAAACTCATGGGCTGATGCGTGGCAAATACCACCAGGCCACCACTGCTCAGATGCGATTTCAGCATCTGCGCCAGCAAATCCACTCCAGCCGGGTCGAGGCTTGCAAGTGGTTCATCGAGGAACCATAGGGACGCCCTGTTCAGCAACAAACGCGCCAGCGCCGTACGCCGCCGCTGGCCCATGGAGAGCATGCCGCAGGGAAGGTCGGCACACGCGCTCAAACTCACCCGTTCCAGTGCAGCCTCTATATCACCGTCCGCAGGTGTTGCCGACAATGCACCGGCCACAAGCAGATTTTCCCGCGGACTCAAACCCAGCTTCACGCCATTGCCGTGACCAATATAGGCCAAGGAAGCACGGTATTCTGATCCGCTCTGGTGCAAGGACTGACCGCACCAATGCAACTCCCCCTCATCAGCCCGGCCCAGGCCGGTAAGCACACGAATCAGGCTGGTCTTGCCTGATCCATTCGGACCTTGCACATGCAGCGCCTCACCATTCATTAACTGGAAGTTGATGTCTCGACACAGGCAACGCTCGCCGCGCCAGATGGTGAGATTATGAACAGACAGTTCCCGCGGAACAACCGCCATGAGGATTCAATGGTGCCCGGGGCCGGACTCGAACCGGCACAGCCGTTGCCAGCTAACGGATTTTAAGTCCGTTGCGTCTACCTGTTCCGCCACCCGGGCCTGGAAAACCGCGCTCATATTTATCATGGAGGCTAGGGTCGGAATCGAACCGGCGTACACGGCTTTGCAGGCCGCTGCATGACCACTCTGCCACCTAGCCCTTCCTGAAGTGTAAAAAACCTGCGGAATCTACCACAAACGGCTGGTCTGTTTCAGACAGCACTACCGGGAAATTAAAAAACCCCGGTTATTAACCGAGGTTCCAAAGCTGGAGCGGGAAACGAGGCTCGAACTCGCGACCTCAACCTTGGCAAGGTTGCGCTCTACCAACTGAGCTATTCCCGCCTTGAGGGGGCGATATTGTAGGGGCATCCCCTGCCCTGTCAAGAAGATTATCGTTCACGGCTCAGCGCAGGCCACGCGGCCAGCAAATACAGACTCATGGACCAGAGCGTCAACGCCGCGGCAATCATCAACAGGCCGATGCCGATATTGTAGATAGGTACCTGCTTTATGGGATAACGGTACAACAGGAACACAATCGCCAGCATCTGCGCGGCAGTTTTGCTTTTGCCTAACCAGCTCACAGCCACACGCTTGCGTGCACCAAGCTCCGCCATCCATTCGCGCAAAGCAGAAACGGTGATTTCGCGGCCAATGATGATCATAATGGTAATCGCCATCGCCACACGCGGATCCGCTTGCAGGATCAGCACCAGTGCCACCACTATTATTAGCTTGTCCGCCACCGGGTCCAGGAATTCCCCGAACGGCGAGGTCTCGTGCCAGCGGCGTGCCAGCCAGCCGTCGAACCAATCGGTGACGGCGGCCAATGCGAAGATCGCGGCGCTGGCCGGCGGTGCCCAGACAAACGGCAGGTAGTAAATCACCACGAACACTGGGATGAGCGCAATACGCAACAAGGTCAGGGAGTTAGGCAGGTTAAACTTCATTTGCGTTGCTCAGTTATCCGCATGAAATAAATCATAGATACTCTGGGCCAGTTCATGACTTATGCCGTGCACACTCATCAAGTCTTCAATCCCGGCACGCGACACTTCCTGCAAACCCCCGAATTGCTTAAGCAGTTGCTGGCGGCGTTTAGGTCCCAGGCCCGGAACGCCTTCCAGCACCGAAGAGGTGCGCGCCCGCGCGCGTCGCTGCCGGTGGCCGGTGATGGCAAAGCGGTGCGCCTCATCTCGGATCTGCTGGATCAGATGCAGGGCCGGTGAGTCCGGCGGCAGTATAAGTGGCGCGTCGTGGCCGGACAAGAATAGCTGCTCGAGTCCCGGTCGTCGCGCTGGACCTTTGGCTACACCAACCAGTGTCACCCCCTCCACCTGCAAATCCTCTAGCACCTTTTCCGCTGTGTGCAACTGGCCTTTTCCGCCATCAATGAACAACACATCTGGCACCACACCCTCGCCTTTTTTCAAGCGCGTGTAGCGGCGCGTAAGAGCCTGTCGCATGGCGCCGTAATCGTCACCTGGTGCGATGCCTTCGATGTTGAAGCGTCGATAATGCCCTTTGAGTGGGCCATTGGCATCGAACACCACGCACGACGCAACCGTGCCCTCACCCATGGTGTGGCTGATGTCAAAGCATTCAAGTCTTGACGGCAATTGATCTAGTTCCAAAACTTCTTGTAGTGCCTCAAAACGCCGGCGTAGATCTGCATCCATGGCGAGCCTCAAGTTCAGCGACTGGGTAGCGTTGGCTTGTGTCAAAGCCAGAAGCCGTCTGCCACCGCCCCTCACAGGGTGCCGGATGGATACATGCTTGTCGCACTGCTCGGATAAAATATCCTGTAGCAAGACCTCGTCTTCGCTCTTCTCGGACACCAGGATTTCCTTAGGAATATCACGACCGAGATAGTATTGGGGCAGAAACGCCGACAGCACTTCACGGGTGGAAGTCTCACCTGTCACTTTTGGGTAGAAGCTGCGAATCCCTAGATTATGCCCACCGCGCACGAGCATGACAGCGATGCAATGCGCACCGTTGCGGGAACTCGCGGCAATCACGTCATAATCGCCATGGTCTGTGCTGATGTGTTGGCGTTCGCTGGTGCGGCGCAGGCTGATGATCTGGTCGCGGTAGCGCGCCGCCAGTTCAAAATCCTGACGCACAGACGCCTCTTCCATGCGCCGCACCATGGCGTCAATCACTTCGCGGGTACGACCCTCCAGAAACAAGATGGCGTGCTGTACGTCGCGGGCGTAATCCTCCTGGCTGATCAGTTTCACACAAGGTGCTGAGCAGTGTTTGATCTGGTATTGCAGGCAGGGGCGGCTACGATTCCTGAAAAACATATCATCGCACTGACGCAACAGGAACAGTTTCTGCAAAAGATTCACCGTCTCGCGTGCCGCATGCGCGCTGGGATAAGGACCAAAAAACCGCCCCGTTTCACGGCGTCGGCCCCGATAAATCGAAAGCCGTGGGAACAGTCCTTCGGTTTCAAGATGTATATAAGGGTAACTTTTGTCATCTCGCAGCACCACGTTGTAGCGTGGCCGGTGCTGCTTGATGAGGTTGTTTTCCAACAGCAGCGCTTCGGTTTCGGTGTGCGTGACGGTCACGTCAATGGACGCCATATGCGCCATCATTGCCTGGTTCTTGGGGGACACACCGCTCTTGCGGAAATAGCTGCCGAGACGTTTTTTAAGATTAGCCGCTTTGCCCACGTACAGAATCCCGCCATGAGCGTCCAACATGCGATACACACCCGGCGCACCAGTGACGTTCTTGAGAAAGCGCTCGCTGTCGAATGTTTGAACCGACTCGCTCATGCCCGTTGTACTATGGCATCTGAGTGTTTACGCGTCTGTACTAGCATCGCTTCGTGAATGACGTGGCCCAAAGCCAGGTTTGCAGCATCAAACGGCAACTTTTCCAATTCTGCACACCGGCAGCGATTGCAGCAGAGTTTAAAACAAGCATCTTGCATGGAACAGAGTGTAACCGACCGTAGCGCCCGGCTGCAGCGTCAACCGTCACGCTGTGATTTTTCTTCGATGATTCCGTAGCGCAGAGCTAGCCGGGTCAGCTCCACTGCGTTGTTAACGCCAAGTTTCTGGAACAGGCGTGTCCGATAGGTGCTGACCGTCTTGGGACTCAGGTGCAATTTATCCGCGATAGTCTGGGGTGACTGACCGCCAGTGATCATGAGCATCACCTGGGTTTCGCGTTGTGAAAGCTGATCAAAAGGTGAGCCACTTTCACCGCCAACCTTGGCGAGTGCCAGCTGCTGGGCGATGTCGGAGGTGATGTAACGTTTGCCCGCATGCACCTGCCGGATGGCAGTAACGATTTCCTCGGCTGCGCAATCTTTGGTGAGGTAGCCGTGCGCACCCGCTTCCATTAGCCGCAACGGATACGGTTCGGTAGCGTGTACCGACACCACGATGACCTTCACAGAGGAATTCCGGACCAGCAGCTTTCGCGTGGCTTCCAGGCCACCGATGCCCGGCATGCTCACGTCCATCAGTACTACATCGGGCCTGAGCTCACCGCACAATACGATTGCCGCCTCGCCGGATTCGGCTTCCCCAGCGACGCGTAAATCCGGTGTGTCTTCGAGTATCAGACGAATCCCAGTCCGTACAAGTTTGTGGTCGTCCACCAGCAGAACACGGATCATGTTCACCCCTCGTGGCTGGTCATCTTGCGATCAGGTGTGGTGAAGCCTACGGCAAATCTATGCCCTTGCACAGGGGCGCCCTGTGAACGGCGCCAGCCTTTACTCCATATGGGCGATCACTGCTTCACCAAAACCGGAGCAACCCACCAAGGTGGCGCCGGGTATCAGGCTCTGCATTTTCTCTTCCACGTTCTTGCGTGCCGCGATGTCGCGCTTCGAAACGCGGATAGCCTGACGTAGTCGTGCCAGATCATAGGTCATGATTTTCGCCGCGATGGTTTGCGCTACGCCCTGCATGATCTTGTCCGCTGCCTCGGTCCAGCCCAGATAGCGCAGCATCATCTCCGCCGAGAGGATCAGTGAACCGGGATTCACCT
This sequence comes from Gammaproteobacteria bacterium, assembly GCA_050739415.1. Taxonomy (GTDB): domain Bacteria; phylum Pseudomonadota; class Gammaproteobacteria; order Natronospirales; family REEB76; genus REEB76. Next base: position 13,523 of record JBOIBD010000057.1, read on the forward strand.
GATCCTTGCCAGCGAAACCGGGCGCTGTGCCATGCGTGGCTTCGAATACCGCTACCGCGTCAGAAATGTTCGCGCCCGGCGCGATACCGATGCCGCCCACCTGTGCTGCCAGCGCGTCAGAAATATAATCGCCATTCAAGTTC
>JBOIBD010000058.1:0-13392 GCA_050739415.1 Gammaproteobacteria bacterium
TCGCTACGTGCACTTCGGCGCGCGTCATCGTGAACTCGAGCGGCTTGGCTGCGCCACGGCGCAGAATGGTGAGTGTCACTTTGGTACCGTTTGCTCCGCGCATGAGCGCCACCGCTTGATCCAGGCTGAGACCATCGAGTGCCGTGCTGTTCACCTTGAGTATGACATCGCCAGTTTTGATGCCGGCCTGCGCCGCGGGAGTATCGTCAATGGGTGCAATCACCACCACAGCATCATCCTGTTGCGTGACTTCGAGGCCCAGTCCACCGAATTGTCCGGACGTGATGATCTGCATCTGCTGGTAATCGCTCTTGTCGAGGAACGCGGAATGCGGATCCAGGCCCGCAAGCATGCCGCGGATGGCGTTATTAATGAGCGTGGTGTCATCCACCGGCTGCACGTAATCCTGTTTAACCAGTTGCATCACATCAGCCAGCAGTTGCACCTGTTGCCAGGGTAGCGGCGCCGGTGTCTGTTTTTGTGCAGGAGTAGCGGCCGGCGATTTGGCAAACCCTGAGTGCATGACACAAATCGTAAGTATCAATCCGGCAACGATACCTGCGGCAACAGACTTGGAAAATCTAGCGGACATAAACTTAATCTCCGGCTGAGAGTAGCCTACGTGGAAACCTAATCAAGATAACACGGCGGTCAGGGGTTCGGCAGATGACCACGGCACCAGTCGCGTGGACTGAGTGCCACATTGCGATGACGGATTTCAAAATACAACGCCGGTTCATTCTGGCCGCCGCTGTCGCCCAACGTGGCAATGGTCTCGCCCATCTGCACCCAGTCGCCCACATGCACATACACGCTCTGGTTGTGCGCGTAGATACTCATGTAGCTGTCGCCGTGATCCACAATCACCAGCAAACCGAAGTGCGGTAGCCAGTCAGCGAAGACTACGCGGCCGTATGACACCGCGTGCACCGGTGTACCCAATGGCGCGGCGATCAGGTCACCATGAGCGCGCAGACGACCGCCGGCAAGTGGTGCACCAAAAGATTGGATGACACGGCCGGCCACCGGCCACGGCAGACGGCCGCGCAGACTGGCAAAGCGATGATGGCCTTCGAGATCCGCGGGAATGTCTGACAGCGTCTGTTGCAGATTCGTCAGCAAGTCCTGAATGGATTGCTCGTCACGCTGCATGCGTGCCAGTTGTTCGCCGCGAGTGTGGATATTGGCGTCAAGACTGGCGAGTACCCGCTTGCGGGTATTACGGCTCTGTTTCAGGTTTGCAAGCGCACTCGCGCGTTGATCGCGCAATTTTGACAGCGCCGTCACCTGCTGCTGCACCTGCGTGTTGATTTTGGCCAGCGCATCGAGTTCGGCACGTACTGCCCGGATGCGCGTCGCGCGCGCCTGGTTGAAATACGCATAGTAGGCCAACAGTCGGCTGATGGTAGCCGGATCCTGCGCATTCAGCAGCAATTGCATTTGCGAATCCCGGCCTTCCATGTAAGCGTCGCGAATCTGTTTTGCGAGCGCATCTTTCTGGGCGTTGAGTGCGGCCCGTTTCTGTGTCTGTTCACGTTGCAAAGCCATCAGGTGCGCCTGGGCCTGGGCGACAGACCGATCAAGTCTATGCAGACTTGCGGCCAGTTGCGCAATCTGCTGCTCGCTGTCGCGCAACTGTTGCTGCACCTTGCCACGGTTCTGTATGTCGTGGTCCAACTTGGCCTGAACCGTAGCGATGCGGGTACGCAGTGTCTTGAGCTGTGCCTGCTTGACCGCCGCGGTGTCGCCCGCGGCCTTGGCAGTCATGCCCAAAGTCAACGATATGCAAAGAACAATGCAAAGCGCGGTCAATGACGGCCGGGAAACGGGACACAGGGCCTGCATGAGTCGGGCAAGCATGGCGGATTTCCGGCACAATGTTTACGTGATTTTAGAACTTTTACCGAGTCACTCAAAGGCTTGCACATCAACTGATATACTACGCGCCCTTTTCTGAGCCCATGCCCGGTCTATGCAACGCTTGCTTGAATTTGCTCAGCATCATCCCTATCTCATAGCCGCTCTCCTTGTCGTCATACTGCTGTTCATAGGCGATGAGTTGCTGCGCCGGATGCGCAAATACCGGGAAATACCGCCAACGGAAGGCGTCCACCTGATAAACCAGGGCGCTGTGGTGGTAGACGTTCGTCCCTCCAAGGATTTCGGCGCCGGTCATGTGATAGGCGCACGTAACATCCCTGTGTCAGAGCTGGATGGCCGTATGACGGAACTGGACAAGTTCAAGGAGCAGCCGCTAATCGTTTGCTGCGATGTCGGCCAGACGAGCCAGAAAGCTGCTGGCACATTGATCAAGCATGGTTTCAAGGCCGTGCATACTATCAAAGGCGGCATCAAAGCTTGGCAAAACGAGCATTTACCACTGGAGCACTGATAAAGTAAAAGATCCGATATGAAGCTCGTCACTATATATAGCACCCATGTTTGTCCGTACTGCATGCGCGCCAAAGCACTGTTGCAATCCAAGAATATCCCCTATACCGAATTCCTGGTAGATATGGATCCAGCCAGGCGCGAGGAAATGGAAAACAAGAGCCACCGCCGTACGGTGCCGCAGATTTTCATCGGCGAGCACCATGTGGGTGGTTACGACGACCTTTACGCGCTCGATCGCAAGGGCCAACTGGATAGCCTGCTCGCAGAATGAATCCACACATAACCATCTTGAGGAACCATCATGGCTGAGAATCCCGAATCCCAACCCGCCACACCCGGCAATGGTCAGGATGCCGGCAAGCAGGTGACCTTGCAGCGCATTTATATAAAAGATTGTTCCTTCGAATCACCGTATGCACCAGCGGTGTTTGCAACTCAGATCAATCCAGACGTGAAAGTGAATATGCGTTCCGACACCAACAAATTGGATGACGACCGGTACGAAGTGGTGCTCACTATTACCATCGAGGCACAGATGGAAAGCCGCAGTATCTTTCTGGTGGAAGTACATCAGGCCGGATTGTTCTCAATCCGCGGCTTCAACGATCAGGAATTGGGCGCCGTGGTTGGCGCCTATTGCCCCAACATCCTGTTCCCGTACGCACGTGAAGCAGTCACGGATCTGGTGCAGAAAGGCAGCATGCCAGCTTTGTGGCTGCAGCCAGTAAACTTCGACGCTGTCTACATGCAGAACATCAGCCAGGCGGCCGCACCCGCTGGCGACTCGGCCAACCAGGCCTGAGCCTGCTTCCAGCCGTGAACACTGCGGCACGCATCGGCATACTCGGCGCCGGCTCCTGGGGCACGGCACTGGCCATTCTGCTGGCGCGCAAGGGACAGAATGTGCAACTGTGGTCGGTGGATGCGAATGAATTGCTGCCGCTCACGCGCGAGCGTGAAAACCGTCAGTACCTGCCGGGCATCGCCTTTCCTGATTCACTGCACATCGAACCGGTACTGAAAAACATCACTGCCGCGACCCGCGATATCTTGGTGGTCGTGCCCAGCCACGGCTTCCGCGCCACGCTGAAATTATTGGTGCAACATCGCCCCGACAATCTGCGGCTCGCCTGGGCCACCAAAGGCTTCGAGCACGACACCGGCAAATTGTTGCATCAGGTAGCAGAAGAAGTTTTGGGAAGTAGCGTACCCCTGGCGGTCATCTCCGGCCCCACCTTTGCACGGGAAGTCGCGGCCGGTGTGCCCACGGCCGTGACGGTGGCCTCGAACGATGCCGCATTTGCGTACGATCTGGCACAGCAACTGCATAGCGCTACGTTCCGCGCCTACACCTCCGGTGACCTCGCGGGCGTGGAAACCGGCGGCGCGGTGAAGAATGTAATCGCGATCGGTTGCGGCCTCAGTGACGGCTTGCAGTTCGGCGCCAACGCACGTGCCGCGCTCATCACCCGCGGACTGGCGGAAATCACGCGCCTGGGTTTGGAACTCGGCGCACGCGCCGAAACCCTCCAAGGTCTCGCGGGCCTGGGTGATTTGGTGCTGACTTGCACCGATGATCAATCCCGCAACCGGCGCATGGGCCTCGCACTAGCGGCCGGCAAGGATCGCAAAACTATCGAGCGCGAGATCGGTCAGGTGGTGGAAGGCGTGTACGCGGCAGAAGCGACGCATCATCTCGCCAAACGCTTGGGTGTGGACATGCCCATCACCGAGCAGATTTATCGCATCCTGTATGAAAATCTTTCGCCGCGCATAGCGGTGGAAGAACTCATGGCGCGGGCACTCAAGTCCGAAGCCTGACCCGGGTCACCCGCGGGAGTACTCAGCTTCCACCTGTGTATCCCAGTTGTCGCCAGGCTTCATAGACAGTTACTGCCACGGCGTTAGATAGATTCAGGCTGCGGTTATCGGGTCGCATGGGGATCCGCAGTACCTGATCTGGCGGCAGAGAATCCAGCAATGCCTGCGGCAGTCCGCGGGTTTCCGGTCCAAACAGGAAAGCATCGCCATCCTTGAATTTAATTTCTGAGTAACGCGCCTTTCCGCGGGTGGAGATGGCAAACACTCGTGCTGGATTCACCGTCTGCTGGAAGATTTCCATATCCGCATGCTCACGCACACAGGCCATATCCCGATAATCGAGGCCGGCGCGTTTCACCCGCGCTTCGGACAGCTCGAATCCCAGCGGATGAATGAGGTGCAGGCTCACGCCCGCATTGGCGCACAAGCGTATGATATTGCCGGTGTTGGGCGGGATTTCCGGCTGGTATAAAACGACATGCAACATCGAAATAGGCCTTGGAAATCCACTCGGTTGTCTTTCCCACGCAGGTGGAAACTTAAATCAAATCCCTGGATCAGCGCTTCCGCGAAGGTAATGAAGAACTGCGCTTCCGTGCGACAGGCCGGTAATGCGTATGAATGATACACATCACACGCTTCCCGCTTCACTCAAAACCACTTTCTGCGGCCTGACGTTCAATTCGCCACTCGTTCTACTGTCTGGCTGCGTGGGCTTCGGCGAAGAATATACGCGGGTCGCGGGATTTTCCAACCGGGATGCCGGCGCCATCTGTCTCAAAGGCACGACCCTAAAACCGCGTCTTGGCAATCCACCACATCGTCTTTGTGAAACCCCTTCAGGCATGCTGAACGCTATCGGCCTGCAGAATCCCGGTGTGGATCACGTGGTGAAACAAATACTGCCGACGCTGGATTTTTCCGAAACACGCTTCATCGCCAACGTCTCCGGCTCGACAGTCGAGGAATACGCGGAAGTCACACGGCGCTTCGATGATTCGCGGATAGACGCCATGGAGATCAACATCTCCTGTCCCAACGTGAAGGAAGGCGGCGTGGCCTTTGGCAACGACCCGGACATGTCAGCACGGGTGGTAGCGGCCTGCCGCAAAGTCACGAAGAAACCACTCATCACCAAACTTTCCCCTAATCAGACAGACATCGCCGAAAACGCCCGACGCTGCATTGAGGCTGGTAGCGATGGTCTGGCGGTCATCAACACCCTCATGGGCATGGCCATTGATCCCGAGAGCCGCAAGCCGATCCTCGGCAACGTCCAAGGAGGCCTTTCTGGCCCAGCCATCAAACCCATGGCTCTGCTCAAGGTGCAGCAGGTCTACCAAGTGACCAAGAGTCATAATGTGCCGATCATCGGCCAAGGCGGAGTGACCACGGTTCACGATGCCTTGGAATTCCTGATTGCCGGAGCCTCGGCGGTGGGTGTGGGCACCGCGTTGTTTTATGATCCCTTGGTGTGCAAGAGGCTCAATACCGGCATTGCAGAATATCTGGCCCGGCATGGCTTCAAGCAGGTTAAGGAGCTAGTGGGCAGCCTGGACGCCGGCGGTGGGAAACTAGAGCTTTGCGCAGCAGGTTAACTTCAAGACATAACTCATTCTAAATAATGACGAATTCCTTGACCTGCCTCCAAAACACGTGTATCAAAGGCACAGATTTAGTCACTTTGTGACTATTTTTGGGGATCAGAGCTGACGCGTTTGGTCGTTTCAGCCTCCAGAATGGCCTGCATACTCACTTTCAAAGCCCAAATTAATGATCCAATTGGCTTGGCATGGGGATTGCTTGGAAATGAATACAGGAAAACTTCTCAGCCACCTTCATAGGGAAACCCCCAAGGCTGCTGGGAAATACCCAGGATTGGGTGCAGGAATCAGGCCGTCCGACAAGGAAGTGGACGGCTTTACTGTAACCCCCTGTTTTACGGCTACAAACTTTTGATCTCGTCCTTAATCATTGGAGAACTGTAATGTTGAAATTTGCACGTACGCTTATTGCCACCAGCGCCGGTATCTTGTTGATCGCCATCGGTACCCAGGCGAATGCGGCCACCGTACCCGGTGGAACTTTCACCGTCACCGCCACCGTCGCAGCCAGTTGCAAAACCGCCGCCGCCAACAACATCGCGTTCGGTTCGCTGGACCCTTCGTCTATCGTTGCAGATACCTACTTATCAAACAGCATCAAGGTACAGTGCACCAAAAAAACACCGTTCACCGTATTGATGGATGCTGGTACCAATCCTGGTACTGCCGGTAATGTCGCTACCCGACAGATGAAAGATGCTGCCGGTGATTTCCTGCCATATCATCTGTGCACGGTTAATCCCTGTACCGGTGATATTGCCAATGTCACTCCGGCGACCGGCGGTAACGTCAACTTGGCCGGCACCGGCACCGGCACCGGCAGTGGCAATGCAGTCACACTTAACTTCTTCGGTGAGGTCGCATTGACCGACTTGCAACTGGCCGTTGCATCTGCAAGCTATACCGATACCATCACGGTCACCATCAGCTACTGATGGTCTGAAGTCAGTTCGTGAAATGGGTGTATAAAAATCTCCTAGGCGTAGCCGCCTGTTTGCTGCCCTTGGCAGCGCAGGCGGCTGCCTACCAGGCAGCACCGGTACAGGTCACGCTGACACCGATGAATCGCATCGGTGTGATTACCGTGCACAACACCGATACTGCTGTGTTGCCCTTGCAGGTTCAGCTCCTGCGTTGGTCGCACCAGGGTGACAAGGATGTGTTTACCCCCACCGAGGCCTTACTGGCGACGCCGCCAATCTTCAAGGTGGCGCCCAGCGGTGCGCAGATCATTCGCCTGGGCCTACGCCAGCCGATGTTGCCCGGCCCGGAACAAACTTACCGTTTGTTCCTCAAGCAATTACCCACATCACCCCCACCCGGATTCAAGGGACTGCAAGTATTGTTGGACATGAGCATCCCGGTGTTCGTGCAAGCGGATCCACGCATGACACCGGTATTCCAGTGGCAGGTACGCCCCGGCAAGCCAGGTCATGTGGAAGTGCTCTTGACCAATACCGGCAGTGCCCATGCCCAGGTGAAGTCATTCACACTGTCGGCGGCAAAACAGAAAACGCCGCTAGCCAGCATGAGTGTCAATACCTACGTGTTTGCCGGCGAACAACGTAGCTGGGATTTGGCATTGAAGCGGGGATTGCCGGCACAAAGCAGCCTGACGTTAACGGCACAGACCAATCTCGGCCAGATTGAAGCGCGCCTCAAGGTGCCTTGAAGCACTGATACTGCGGGGAGGTGCTGTCACTCGCGATGAGGAGCCGATTTGCCGGACCAACAAGACAAGCTTGCTCGAAGTTCTCGTCGCCGCCAACTGTTTGTTGCAGCGTGCGGCGTGCTGCTGGTCGCCCTTCCGATCCTGGTTTTCCAGTACTTTCACGCTTACTCGCCTCGCCCTGTTACTGAATCCAAAGCTGTCGCGGCACATCAAACACCGAGTCCCCCTCTCCCGGACAAACTGATACCAGCACCAGCGCTCACGCAAATCATCCAACGCACGCAGCCTCCATCTGAAGCCATGTCCATGCCTGTGACCGTTCATCGCCGCAGTACGCCCATGGGCACGGCCGTGTTTCGCTCCGGCAATGCGGTAACCAACACACCACCGGCAGCGCAGACTGCCGTCAGCCAGACCTATCAAGAGGTCTTGCTGGATGTGCATGTGAACGGTCAGGACGTTGGAACTGCGCTACTCTTGCAGCGTGACCAGTCGGTGTATGCACAGGCACAAAGCCTCGAGATCTGGCGCATCCAGGATCGCCCTGCGAATACCGTGAAACACGATGACCTCACGTTTTATCCGCTGGATAGCATGGCGGGTGTGAGTTACCGGGTGGATTTCGCAACACAATCTCTGTGGATCAGCGCGCCAGCCGGGAGTTTCCCAGGCAGTGTAGTGGACGGTCTGTTTCAGACCTCGCCCCCGGCGCAGACAGGGCACACCGGTGGATTCTTCAACTATGACGTGTACGCCACCCGCGCACCGGAGTTCAACTCCACCAGCGCAGCACTGGAAGCCGGTATCTTCAACAGTTGGGGCGTGGGCATGACCGATTATCTGGGCCGGCAAACGACGGGCACCGAACGTCAGTGGGTGCGCCTCAGCACCAACTGGACCAAGGATTTCCCGGATCTTGTCAGCACCCTGAGATTGGGAGACAGCATCACACGTCCCGGATTGGGTGGTTCCAGCGTACTGTTCGGCGGTGTGCAATACGGCACTGATTTCTCCACACAACCGTATTTCGTGACCTTCCCAGTACCCAGTATCAGCGGTCAGGCGGTGCTGCCGTCGATCGTGGACCTGTATGTAAACGGCCAGCTCGTACACTCGCAAAATGTGCAACCCGGTCCGTTCAATATCCCTGCCATACCAGTGATCACCGGCAACGGCGAAGCGCAGATGGTGGTGCACGACATGCTCGGCCGCACGCAGGTGGTGACGGTGCCTTTCTATGCGAGCAGCCAGTTGCTGAAAGCCGGTCTTAATGACTATTCATTCTCGACTGGTGAGATACGCGACAACTACGGCATTGACAGCAATGACTACGGTCCGTTCGTTGCCAGTGCCTTGTTCCGCCGCGGCTTATCCGACAGCTTCACCGGTGAATTGCGCGGTGCGACCTCTGATGGTACGGACGTAGCCGGACTTGGCGGCGTCCTGCTGGTGGACAACTCCGGCACCCTGACGACTTCCGCAAGCCTCAGCCATAGCGCCCTCGGCACGGGTACACAGGGCCTTATTGCATTCAGCCATCAGGGGCACAGTTTTGGCGTCAGCCTGAGCGTACAGGTCGCGAGCGACCGTTATACCGATATCGGCTACACGTTTACCGGCTCCATCCCTCGTCAACAGATCGCCGCCGGCATCAGCATGCCCGTTGCCTATGGCACCGGGAGCCTTGGGCTGCTGCGTAGCACCTACAGCAGCGGTTCCGAGGTGGAACTGGCCACCGCTGGTTACGGTTTTACCTGGGACCACGTCGGCTCTTTGAGCGCTAGCGCGTTTCATAGTCTGAATGGCGAGAGCAACTACGGCGCGTTTCTGTTTTTCACTATCCCATTGTCCGACCGCAGTTCCGCTACGATCGGCGCGACTAACGATGACGGCACCAATAATCTCACTGCCGGCATCCAGAAAGACCTTCCGGCCGGAACCGGTAGTGGTTACCGTTTGCAAACCGAGATCGGTCCGGATCCCCAGAGCCAGGGCGAACTCGATTATCAGAATGATGTAGGCACCTACTCTATCGGCGCATACCAGGTGCTGCATCAGACTACCTATTACGGTGAAGTACGCGGCGGCATCGGCTTGCTGGACGGTGGCGCGTATTTTTCGCGCTATATCAACGGCGCCTTCGGACTGGCAGAAGTGCCGGGATTGGCTGATGTACCCGTGTATGTAAACAACCAGCCCGTGGCACACACCGACTCAGAAGGGCGCGCCTTCCTGCCTGACCTGCTCGCCTACCAGCACAACCCGGTTCGCATCGAGCCTAATCAGCTGCCTTTGGATACCGACATCGGCAGCGACAATGAAGATGCCGTACCAGCGTATCGCAGCGGCGTAGTGGTGCGATTCCCGGTGACCACCGTACGCGGCGCTACGCTTACATTGCAATTGCCCAACGGCAAACCTGTGCCAGCCGGCGCAGAGGTGAGTGTGACCGGACAGCCGGGAACTGCCTTGGTAGGTTTCAACGGCCAGGTTTACCTGACCAACCTGCCACCCGAGGTGAGTTTGAGTGCGAGTTGGGACGATCAACGCTGCGCGGTGTCGTTCAAACTACCTGCGACCCAGGCAATCTTGCCCGACTTGGGTATCCGGACATGCCGGATGCAAAAAACAAAACCTGGAAACGGGAAAACAAAATGAAGTGGTTATTCTGGTTGGCGATGATTCTGGTGGCGCTGTATACCGGCACAGCCCATGCCTATCACTGTACCTTTAGCAAAAATAATCTTCAATTTGGCGTCTATGATCCCTTCAGCTCTTCACCAAATGACACCACTTCTTCCATTGTAGTCACATGTACCAGCCAAAATAATGATAACGGTCTTGCTTTCACGGTCAATTTCACTGTGAACTTTACCCCTGGCAACAGCGGCACCGCGACCCAGGAATATATGCTGAACAACGATACACCTCAGGTACAAATGAATTACAACATCTACGCCGATCCTGCGCATACGTTGATCCTTGGCCCTGGTTACAATCAAATCTCGGGATCAATTACCGTACCTGCGGGATCCAGCGGAACCAGCAACAGTGAAACGTTCACGGTGTATGGGGAAGTGCCCGCGCATCTGACTACACTGACCTCCGGCGCCAATCCTTACGCGGATACTCTCACGGCACTGCTCTCATACCTGGATCAGAACGGCAATCCGGCAACCAATGGCCCCAAAAATATTAATGTCAGAGCTAACGTACAAGGCAGTTGCGCTTCCGTAACAGCAGGTGATGTGGCCTTCGGTACATTGGACCCCTCCACGGTCAACAGCAACGAGGTAGTCACTTCGAACGTGACTGTGAACTGCACGAATGGCACGCCATTCGGCGTGGTGATGGATGCCGGCCTGCATGCCGCGACGCCAGGTGACACTACTACACGCCGCATGATGGATACCACGGGAGATTTTCTGCCCTACCATCTTTGTACTGACAGTCTGTGCGCAAATGAAATCGGTGCAGATCTGACCGGCGCATATATCACGGGTACCGGTGTCAGTGGTTCACAGTCCGTTGTGTTCTATGGCATGGTCAAGCTATCTGATCTGCAGGTCGCCCCGGCAGGCAATTACAGTGATACTGTCACGGTTACACTTATTTACTAGCTTTATAGTGATTTAGTGACCGTGATATTTTCGCGTGAGGGTGTTGCGGCCGATGCCGAGTAGGCGCGCTGCTTCCTGGCGGTGACCACCGCTCGCCTCCAGCGCCACCTCGATCAAAACCTTCTCCGTGTCTGCCGCTGTCACCGGGAAAATGCCAGTTTTGCCTTCTGCAAGCTGCTGGCGTATCCAAGTCCGCAATACACTTCGCCAATCGTCGTCGATATCGGGTGTTTTGTTTTTATCCAATAACGCTGCTGTATCGTTACGGTGCACGATGCGGCCAACGGCCATGAGCGTAAGTCGGCGGCACACGTTCTTCAATTCGCGCACGTTTCCGGGCCAATCACGATCATGCAAAGCCTGCATCGCATCGGCTGTCAGGCGCTTGGGCTCTACATGCAGTTCGTTGGCGGCGGACTGCATGAAATGTTCCAGCAATAGCGGAATGTCGTCGCGCCGATCCCTGAGTGCCGGCATGTGGATTTGCACCACATTCAAGCGGTGAAACAAGTCTTCCCGGAAACGGCCATCTTTCACCTGTTTTTCCAGGTCCTGGTGGGTGGCAGCGATGATGCGTACATCCACTTTCACCGGCTCATGCCCGCCCACGCGGTAAAACTCACCTTCCGCCAGCACCCGCAGCAGCCGCGTTTGCAATGCCGGTGGCATATCGCCGATTTCATCCAGAAACAACGTGCCTCCATGAGCCTGCTCGAAGCGACCAATCCGGCGTGCGTTCGCGCCGGTGAAGGCGCCGCGCTCGTGGCCAAAGAGTTCCGACTCCAGCAACTCGGCTGGAATGGCCGCGGTATTAATGGCGATAAATGGACGTTGAGCGCGTGGGCTGTGCTGGTGCAAAGCACGCGCCACCATTTCCTTGCCGGTACCAGATTCGCCCAGGATGAGAACAGTGAGATGGGTTCCTGACAGACGTCCAATGCTGCGGAATACGGCCTGCATCGTTGGCGAATCTCCGATAAGCAGTTCTGCATCAATATATTTCTTTGACGCAATATTAGGTTTTGATGCTGGCTGGATTTGTAGTGCACGCGCAACAACTTCAATGAGCTCATCTATATCGAAAGGTTTGGGAAGATATTCAAACGCACCACCTTGATACGCGGCTACTGTGCTTTCCAAATCACTGTGGGCAGTAATCACAACCACCGGGATTCCCGGATGTGATGCGCGCAGTACCTGTAAGAGTTTGAGGCCGTCTTCGCCGGGGAGACGAATATCGGTGATCAGGACATCCGGTGTAGCTTGCTGAAGTGCCGGCAACACGTCCTGCACACTACTGAAATCCCGCGGCGTATAACTCGCCTGCTCCAGTGCTTCGCGCATCACCCAGCGCAACGAAGGATCGTCGTCCACTACCCATATCTCAGGCTGTTTTGGTTTCATCGTGGGTTCCAATCGGCAACAAGATGGAAAATACCGTAGCGCCCGGCACACTCGCGCATTCGATGAGGCCGCCATGCCGGCTCACCAGTTCCTGCGCGATGCTGAGGCCCAAGCCTGAACCCTGGGGTTTGCTGGTAGCCATTGGCGTAAATAGCCGCGGCAAGACTTCCGGCGGAATGCCCGGGCCGTCATCTTCAACCTCCATGCACGCGACCAAACGATGACGTACGCGGTTGAGTGTGAACTGCCGCAAGGCGCGGGTGCGGAAGATAATGACGCCGCGCTCACCCGCCGCTTCACGTGCATTCTTGGCAAGATTGATCAGCGCCTGGGTGATCTTTCCCCGGTCCAGCACCAATTCAGGCAGGCTGGGGTCATAATCGCGGACGATCTTGAGTTTCGGTGTCGCCGCTTGTGTGAGCTGCATGACGTGTTCCACCAATTCGTGAATATTGATCAGCGCGCGCCGCAGCGGTTGTGGTGGACCCAGCAAGCTATCCACCAGAGCGCTCAAACGATCCACCTCGCTCACGATGATGCGTGTGTATTCCAGTAACTTTGGTTCCACGAGTTTGCGCGCCAGAAGCTGCGCCGCACCGCGCAAACCACCGAGTGGGTTCTTGATTTCATGCGCGAGGTTGCGAGCCAGTGCGCGGTTGGTCGTGCTTTGCACACTTAGCGCAACTTCACGGCTGATGCGCAAATGCCGGTCCAATGGCAAGAATTCCACCAGCAACTCCATACCAGCAGCTTCACCATAGAGAGGCGAAACAGTGCAATCTGCCGTGACGCCATGACGTGCGTCCGGACTGCCAATCATTAGATGTAACTCGCGCTGGGTGACCGTCTCCTGGCTCTCCAGCACCCGCCTCAAAAT
>JBOIBD010000059.1:0-13315 GCA_050739415.1 Gammaproteobacteria bacterium
GCATGATGCTCTGTTCAAAAAGTTCCGCGAAAGACTCGGTCATTGTAAGGTTAGTCCTGAAATCCCTGCACGCAGGGGCTTGGTTAGTCCGGTATCCCGCGTCCAGGGGAATTCCGGGTGAGTTAACAAACATGGGCTGCTTCCTGGCGGCCCACCGTCTCAGCGCTGCACTGTAATTCGCCCGAAACGCTGCCGGGCCAGATCCAACACTTTTGCCACCACCTGCTCGACGCCGATGCCGGTGGTATCCAGCACCACCGCCGCCGAGTCCGGCTTCAGGGGTGACACGGCGCGATTCTGGTCACGCTCGTCCCGGGTGGAAATATCCCGAAAAAGGGCGGGCAGATTAGCATCTAATTCTTTTTCTTTCAACTGGTTATAGCGTCTTTTGGCCCGTTCTTCGGCGCTTGCCGTGAGAAAAATCTTGAGTCCAGCATCGGGAAAAATCACGGTACCCATGTCGCGTCCGTCGGCCACCAGGCCAGGAGGACGCCGGAAACTCCGCTGTAGGGTTTTCAAGCCTTCACGCACCTGTGGGATGACTGCCAGTTCCGAGGCTCGGCTGCCGCATTCCTCACTGCGTACCGCAGCGGTGACATCCTGCCCATTCAACAGGATCCGCTCCTCTCCATTCGCCTGGCGACTGAATTCCACCTGCATGCCGCGCGCGAGCCGACCCAGTTGCAAGGCATCATCAGCGCGGAGTTTTGCGAGGAAAGCGCTATGTGCAAGCAACCGGTACAGAGCGCCACTGTCCAGTAAATGCCAGCTAAGAGCTTTCGCAACCCGATAGCTCACGGCGCCCTTGCCGGAACCACTGGGCCCATCTATGGCCAAAACCGGAGGCAAGTTGTCATCCGTCATGCGAGTTCGATTTCCCTGACATCAACTGACAGCCCGGCGGACCTGGCCAGACTCGCGAAGCCGGGAAACGAGGTCTCCACATTGTGGCAATCGCGAATGCGGATCGGTGCGCTAGCGCGTAACCCGGCCATGGCAAAGGCCATGGCTATGCGATGATCGCCGTAACTATCCACCTCACCGCCACAAAAACCTTCTCCGCCGGTCACGTCCATACCGTCGTCCCGCAGTTCCACCACTACACCCAGGGAACGCAATCCACCTGCGATTGCCTGCAAGCGATCACTTTCTTTCACGCGTAATTCTGCCGCTCCGCGCAAGCGTGTCACGCCCTTGGCACAGGCCGCCGCAATCATGAGCACCGGAAGCTCATCTATGGCCAGAGGAACCGTGTCCGATGAAATAGTTATTCCCTGTAAAACACTACCGCGCACCTGAACATCCGCCACTGGTTCATTGCCAAGAAGCGCCGTGTTTTGAAGCAGGATATCAGCGCCCATTTTTCGCAACAAGGTAATGATGCCATTGCGAGTTGGGTTCACCCCGACGCTTTCCAATGTGATCTGCGCCCCCGGTGTCATGGCTGCACCGGCCAAGAAAAAAGCGGCGGAAGACAGATCACCTGGAATTGCAATATCTGTTGCCTGTAGCGGCGTTCCACCACGAATTCCCAACCAATCATTCTTGCGCAGGCACTCACAACCAAAGGCAGCCAGCATGCGTTCCGTGTGGTCACGACTCACAGCCGGCTCATGCAGCCAAGTTTCACCTTCGGCCTGAAGTCCCGCCAGCAACAAAGCTGACTTTACCTGAGCGCTAGCCACCGGCATTTCGTACACCAACGCCGTAAGCGGGCGCCCGCCGTGAATCGTGAGCGGAGCACGGCCGTTGTCACTTTCAATAACAACACCCATTCGTGATAGCGGCTCGATGATGCGCCGCATCGGCCGCTGGCGCAGTGAGGCATCGCCCGTCAGAACAGTCTGAAACGGTTGCCCTGCCAGTAAGCCGGCGAGCAGCCGCAAACCGGTTCCGGAGTTGCCACAATCTAGTTGCTGCGCTGGCGATCTCAAACCTTCAAACCCGGTACCGTGAACTGTGAGCTTGCTCTCCCCCGCCTGATCAATCCTCACACCCAGTGCTTTTAATGCTGTCAGCGTCGCACGGCAATCGGCGCTGTCCAGGAAATTAACGATATGTATTTCGCCTTCCGCAACCGCACCCAGCAGCAAGGCTCGATGGGATATGGATTTATCGCCCGGGACTCTCAATCTTCCCTGCAGCCCGCCGCCTGGTTGTACAAAAAAGTCAGTGCGCATCCTGGACTGAAAAATTGCGGCTCTGTCGCTCAAGCGGACAGGACTTTCTTTAGAGCAGACAGCAGACGGTCATTCTGTGACGGTAAGCCAACGGTAATACGTAAATGATTCGGGAGTCCGTAGTTGAGCACCGGGCGCACGATCACGCCCTCGCGAAGCAGCGCTTCGTGAATGGGGCGCGCTGGCCGCTTGAAATCCACACTCAGGAAATTCGCGATGGAAGGAATCCAGTTCAGCCCCAAGCCACGGAAACCCTCTTGTAACTGCCGCTTACCTTGTTTGTTGTTTTCTACGCTGCGACGAACGTGTTCTTGATCAGCGAGTGCGGCTATTGCGGCTACCTGGGCCAGGTTGTTCACATTAAAAGGCTGGCGGACACGATTCAGGAGTGCTGCCACTCGCGGATGGGACAGGGAATATCCCACACGCAGGCCTGCGAGACCGTAAATTTTCGAGAATGTGCGTGTCACCACAAGATTGGGAAATTCACCCAGCCAGAGTGAACTGTCCGGATACTCCGGTTCATCCACGTATTGGATATACGCCTCATCCACCACCACTAGCGTTTTCTTGGGTACCCGTTCAAGAAAATCCTGCATGGACTTCCTGTCGAGCCAGGTGCCGGTAGGATTGTTGGGGTTAGCCAGGAACACAATACGAGTATTGACGTCCACAGCCTGCAGTAGCTTGTCGAGATTGTGGCCGTACGGCGCTGTGGGATGCGTGTGTGGATTGGCTTCTACCTCGCGTTTCTCTGCGCCTGTCGCTTGGGTCACAATCTTGTACACGGCGAAAGCATGTTTGGAAAATACCGCGTTCCGGCCCGGTTCCAAAAATACCCGTGCCAGGAATTCAATGTTCTGGTCCGAACCGTCGCCAAAGGTGATGTATTCAGGCGCAACGTCATGCTTGGCGGCAAGCGCCTGCCGCAATCCATACGTCTGGCCATCAGGATACAGGGCGAGATCCGTGAGCGCCGCTTGGATGGCGGCTAAAGCTTTGGGACTTGGTCCCAGCGGATTCTCATTGGACGCCAGTTTGATAATGTCACTCAGACCCAGCTCACGCTGCAATTCTGAAATCGGCTTGCCCGGCTCATAAGGCTTGAGGCCGCGCACTCCCGGCGTGCACAATTCCATGAGGTCGAAGTCGTAGTCCTTCATGCTGTTTCCGCTTTATCGGTGATGACGCAAGGTACTATCCGCGAATGCGCTCGAACTCGCGCATGAAATCTGCCAGTGCATGCACACCTGCTTCCGGCATGGCATTGTAAAGGCTGGCGCGCATCCCACCTACGGAGCGGTGACCCGCCAGTCCTACCAGTCCCACCGCGGCAGCCTGTTGCAGAAATGCCGCTTCCAAGCCTGGATCCGCGAGCCTGAACGGTACATTCATCCATGAGCGGCAGGCTCGGTCAACGCGGCTCAGATAAAACCCACTTTCGTCAATCAGTGCATACAGTTCGTTTGCCTTGCGCTGGTTGCGCTCGGCAAGGGCCGCGATGCCGCCTTCCGACTTGACCCAGGCGAGCATCTTGCCGGCCACGTACCAAGCAAATACAGGCGGGGTATTGAACAATGAATGCGCCTTGATGTGTTCGCGGTAATCCAGCATAGAAGGCGTGCCCGCGGGTGGATCAAGCAACCTGTCGCGACGTACGATCGCTATCGTCAGGCCTGCGATACCGAGATTCTTCTGAGCCGCTGCATAGATCAGCGTGTAGCGGTTCACATCTATCGGCCGCGACAGGATCATCGAGGTCATGTCCGCAACCAGAGGCATGTCTCGGACCTCAGGCAGCCAGTGGCATTCGACGCCGCCGATGGTTTCATTGACGGTGTAATGTAAATAGGCGCCGTTGTAATCCAGTTGCCAGTGCGATACCGGCGGGATACTGGTGTAGGCAGATGCACCGCCATCGGCGGCCACCTGTACTGTGCAGAACCGTCCGGCTTCGCGCAGTGCACGCGCTGACCAATGGCCGGTGTTTACGTAATTAGCGATGCGCCGGTTGCCGAGGAGATTCAGTGGTGCCATGGCAAACTGTAAACTTGCGCCGCCGTGCAAGAACAGCACAGCAAACTTTTCTGGAATTGTCATCAGCTCACGCAGGTCGGCTTCAGCCTGCGTGGCAATGTCACGGAAGGCGTCACTGCGGTGATTCATCTCCATGATTGAGATGCCGCTGCCGCGATAATCTGGAAGTTCCTGCTGCACATCCTGCAGTACCGACTCGGGCAGCATCGCAGGACCGGCACCGAAATTGTAAACGCGCGTCATGAGACTGGGAGCGGCGAGCTTATTCCGCGCCGTCATCGCCCTCATCGGCTTCAATGCGGTCAATGCCAACCAGTTGTTCGCCGGCATCAAGACGAATGAGCCGAACACCCTGGGTGTTGCGGCCGATCACTGAGACATCTGTCACTGGTATACGCACCAGCGTGCCACCGTTGCTGATGAGCATGATCTCTGCATCTTCCGCCACCTGAATCGCACCCACCACCTTGCCGTTGCGCTCAGTCGTCTGGATGGAGATCACGCCTTGGCCGCCGCGGCCCTGCAACGGATAATCCGCTACCGGCGTGCGCTTGCCATAGCCGTTTTCCGTAGCTGTGAGGATGTCGCCCTCGCCCACGATCAACAAACCAATCACGTGCACTTCCTTGGCCAAGTGGATGCCGCGCACGCCGGCGGCATTACGTCCCATGGAACGCACATCAGCTTCGCGGAAGCGGATGGATTTACCGTTGGATGCGAACAACAGCACATCGCGCTCGCCGTCGGTGATGGCCGCACCCACCAGCGCGTCGCCGGGGTTCAGTTCCACCGCGATGATGCCGCTGGTGCGCGGCCGCGAGAAATTGTCCAAAGAGGTTTTTTTAATGGTGCCGAGGCGCGTGGCCATGAATACATATTTGCTTTCCGAATATTCGCGCACCGGCAAAGCCGCAGTGATGCGCTCGCCTTCGCTCAGAGGCAGCAGATTGACAATCGGCCGTCCACGCGCACCACGTCCGGCCTGAGGAAACTGATAGACCTTGAGCCAGTACACCTTGCCGATGCTGGAGAAGCACAGCACCGTGTCATGCGTATTGGCTATGAATAGGTCATCAACAAAATCTTCATCTTTTACCGTGGTGGCAGCCTTGCCGCGACCACCGCGACGCTGCGCACGATACGAGCTCACGGGTTGTGATTTCGCGTAGCCCGCATGGGACAAGGTTACCACTACCTCTTCCTCGGTAATCAAATCCTCGATGGTCAGATCTTCGTGATCAGAGATAATTTCGGTACGGCGCGCGTCGCCGTATTGATCGCGTATCACAATCAATTCATCACGAATGACCTTGAGCAGTTTGTCGGGGTCGGCGAGGATGGCGCGTAGTCCGGAAATGAGTTCCAGCAGTTCCTTATACTCACTGACAATCTTGTCTTGTTCCAGACCAGTCAGACGTTGCAATTTGAGATCCAGAATCGCCTGGGCCTGGATTTCCGAGAGTCGGTACTGGCTCTCGCGCAGACCAAATTCAGTTGCCAATGTCTCGGGGCGTGAAGCTTCCGCACCGGCGCGCTTGAGCATCTCAATCACAACACCGGGTTGCCAGTCGCGCGCCATGAGGCCGGCTTTGGCTTCCGCCGGTGCAGGAGATCTTTTGATAAGTTCGATCATCAGATCGATATTGGCCAACGCCACCGCCAGGCCTTCCAATACGTGTGCTCGTTCACGCGCTTTGCGTAAATCAAAGATGGTCCGACGCGTCACGACTTCGCGACGATGGCGCAGGAAGGCGTCGAGTATTTCCTTGAGGTTCAGTAGTCGCGGCTGGCCATCCACCAGCGCCACCATGTTGATGCCGAATACACTCTGCATGGCAGTGTGCTGATAGAGATTATTGAGCATCACATCAGTGTTCTCGCCGCGGCGCAGTTCTATCACCATGCGCATCCCTTCACGATCGGATTCATCGCGCAGTTCGGTGATGCCTTCGAGTTTCTTGTCTTTCACCAGCTCTGCGATGCGTTCCAGCAACCGAGCCTTGTTCACCATGTACGGTAATTCGGTCACGATGATGGACTGCTTGGCGCCGTCTTCGCCTTCCACGTGACTCCTGGCGCGTACGAAGATGCGGCCACGGCCTGTGAAATACGCTTCGTGAATTCCGCGGGCACCATTGATGATGCCGCTGGTTGGGAAATCCGGGCCGGGCAGATGCTTCATCAAATCGTGGATGGACGCTGCCGGATCGTCTATGAGCGCAATGCAGGCGCCGATGACTTCCTTGAGATTGTGTGGCGGGATATTGGTAGCCATGCCCACCGCGATACCTGAGGAACCATTCACAAGCAGGTTCGGCAGGCGGGTTGGCAACACCGATGGTTCATTCTCGGATTCGTCGTAATTGGGGGTGAAATCCACCGTCTCTTTATCCAGATCGGCGAGCATCTCATGGGCGAGTTTCGCCATACGCACTTCGGTATAACGCATGGCAGCCGGATCATCGCCATCCACCGAACCGAAATTGCCCTGACCGTCCACCAGCACATAGCGCATGGAGAATGGCTGCGCCATGCGTACCATGGTGTCGTACACCGCCGTGTCGCCGTGGGGATGATATTTGCCGATGACATCGCCAACGATGCGGGCGGATTTCTTGTAGGGCTTGTTGTAATCGTTGCCCAGCTCCTTCATCGCATACAGCACGCGCCGGTGAACGGGCTTCAGGCCGTCGCGTACGTCTGGCAGCGCCCGGCCCACGATTACGCTCATGGCGTAATCCAGGTAGGAACGCTTCATCTCTTCTTCGAGGTTGACGAGGGTCAGCTCGCGGGCAAATTCGGCCATGCGGGGACTGGTTTTTGAGTACTTTTGGGGCCGCCGGAGGCGGAAAATTCAAAGCATAAATTTTACCACAGACAACGTATTTATCCGCCGCTGAAACTCCTAAATGACAGAGCCAAGATAGTCGTCTGGAGGATGCACCGGAACACCTCCAGTCACACATCGCTGGTCAGCATCTCAGTGCCTGCCGTTCAACCTTGCCGCTGCAAGTCTGCTATAGTGAGCCCGCTCCACAGCATGCCTGTGCAGTCCATGACCAACACATCCAAAAATATTCCCGGGGTGTTCCTGTACCGGGGCATCGGTCTCATACTGCTCGCTTTGGTTGCGGGTTGCGCCTCACAACGCCCGCAAAATAGCTACCAGTTGGACAATGGTGGCCGTCCGCTCAAGAACGCTCAAGGCGTGTGCGTGCAAATCGGACCACTCACTTCCGCGGATCTTAAAAGCGCTTGTTATCAACTGGCGCAAACCGAATTGAACCAGCATGTTGAGCCCCTGCCACTGGATGAATTCGGCTATCTGTTTCCGCCCCTGAAACCCGAGCCCAAGCTGGCGCCGACAGCGATTTCCACCCCAGCACCGGTTGCCATCACAGCTCCTAAATCCTTGCCGATCTCCGAACCGGCCGTACCCCTTGTGTCCCCCGTGCCTGTCGCTGTCACCCCGCAGTATGTCACCAAAACCGTGCGCTTCAGTACGCAGATGCCTTTCAGGCTCAACCGAGCGTATTTGTCACACAAAAACCGCAAGGCGCTGACTGCTTTTGTGAATTCATTGGAACAATACCGCGGTATAGTCAGCATCCGTATCACCGGGCATACGGACAAGAGCGGTCCGGCACATTTCAATAAATTACTGTCCGTCAGGCGTGCCGAATCGGCTCAACAGTGGCTGCTGGCGCTGGGCGTTGACCCGCGCACCGTCCGGCTACGCGGCGTAGGCAGCAGTGAACCGCGACCACATGCCGTGCGCGCCGCGGACAACCGCTACGTGGACATCGAAGTGGTTGTGCGCGTACCGCCTCAATAGAGTCTGTTGAGCGGATATGGAATGAAGCCTGCTG
This sequence comes from Gammaproteobacteria bacterium, assembly GCA_050739415.1. Classification (GTDB taxonomy): domain Bacteria; phylum Pseudomonadota; class Gammaproteobacteria; order Natronospirales; family REEB76; genus REEB76. The sequence goes on from JBOIBD010000059.1 coordinate 8,087, forward strand.
ATCTTGTAGTACACGCTCGCTGGATCATTCCGGTGGAGCCGGAAGGCTCGATCCTTGAGCACTACGCAGTGGTCATCCGTGATGGGCGTATTCTGGCGATTCTGCCATCGGCCGAAGCGCACAACGAATTCCATTCCGCTGAGACAGTTGAACTTCCCGGTCACGTACTCATCCCCGGCTTCATCAACGCTCATACCCATGCGGCCATGACCTTGTTGCGCGGTCTGGCAGACGATCTGCCGCTTCTGCCGTGGTTACAGGAGCACATCTGGCCGGTGGAAAACCGCTGGATGAGTGCCGAATTCGTCCGCGATGGCAGCGAGCTAGCCATGGCTGGCATGCTGCGCAGTGGTACCACTTGTTTCAACGATATGTATTATTTTCCGGAAGTCACTGCCGAGGCAGTGCAGCGCACCGGTATGCGTGCTTGCATCGGCATGATTGTCGTGGACTTTCCCTCCTCCTGGGGCAGTGGCCCGCGTGAATATCTCGCCAAGGGCACCGTTTTGCGTGACCAATATAAAGATGACCCGCTGCTCAATTTCGCGTTTGCGCCTCACGCGCCCTACACCGTTGCCGAGCCTTGGCTGAAAGAGATACGCACGCTGGCTGATGAACTTGATGTTCCGGTGCAAACCCATCTGCACGAGACTCCCGGTGAAATTACACAGAGCCTTGAGCAATACGGCAAGCGTCCGCTGGCTCGGTTGGCGGAGATGGGGTGGCTGACGCCGAATTTCATGGCGGTGCACATGACTCAACTAAATGACGCCGAAATCAGTGAGCTGGCGCGGTGCGGCGTGCACATCATCCATTGTCCAGAGTCGAATCTGAAACTCGCCAGCGGATTCTGTCCGGTGGGCAAGCTCATGGCCGCCGGTGTAAATGTCGCGCTGGGAACAGATGGAGCCGCCAGCAACAATGATCTCGACATGCTGTCCGAAATGCGCTGCGCTGCGCTGCTGGCCAAGGGCGTAGCCAATGACGCGACGATACTGCCCGCCACTGTAGCTTTGCGCATGGCGACCCTGAACGGTGCACGTGCACTCGGACTGGACCGCGACATCGGCTCGCTGCTGCCGGGAAAGTGGGCTGATATGACCGCCGTAGATTTGAGCGTCCCGGAGTGCCAACCGCTATACAATCCCTTGTCGCAATTGGTGTACTGCGCCGGACGGCAGCAAGTTACTGACGTGTGGGTGGCCGGCCGGCAATTGTTGCGGCACGGCGAGCTGACGCAGCTTGACTTGGACGCGATCCTGCAACGCGCACAAGCCTGGCAAAAGCGCATCGCCCAAACTCCGTCGGAGGCTGTAATCGTATGACGGTATCTCACACCAACATAGATCGTGGTGAGATCTCGAAATTTGACGCCTTGGCCTCACGCTGGTGGGATGCGAGCGGAGAATTTCGTACCTTGCATGACATCAACCCGCTGCGCCTGGAATACATAGACAGCCACGCGCATCTGGAATACAAGCAGGTGCTAGATATAGGCTGCGGCGGCGGTCTGTTGTCGGAAGCCATGGCGACACGCGGTGCGAATGTAACCGCCATTGACATGGCGGAAGAGCCGCTGGCAGTCGCGAAACTGCATCTCAGGGAATCGGGTTTAAAAGTACAATATCGCCAAACCACTGCCGAAGCACTTGCATCAGATATGCCGGCGCATTTCGATGTAGTGACATGTATGGAGATGCTGGAACATGTGCCGGACCCCTTATCCATTGTGCGTGCTTGTGCCACATTGGTAAAACCCGGCGGTCAGGTGTTTTTCTCCACGCTCAATCGCAATGCCAAATCCTTCCTGCTGGCCATCGCCGGCGCGGAATACGCATTGCGATTAATTCCACGTGGCACACATGCGTATGCAAAATTTATCCGTCCCTCGGAACTCGATCAGTGGGCGCGGAGCGTGGCCCTTATGTTGCGTGGCTGCACTGGTCTGCACTACAACCCGCTCACACGCCAGTACAAACTGGGGGGTAATGTGGACGTGAACTACTTTATGCACTACACCCGTCCGGACTGAATCACATGCAACTTGTACTATTCGATCTGGACGGCACTCTACTGGATACGGCACCCGATCTCGGTGCAGCGCTTAATCAACAGCGCGCCGAATACAAGTTACCTCCGCTGTCCCAGGAACTTATTCGTCCGGTGGTATCCCACGGCTCGGTGGCCTTGCTCAAGCTGGGATTCGGCATCGCGCCAAACGATTCAAAATATGCTGGTATGCGTGCGAGGTTGCTGGAAATTTATCGTGGCTGCCTGGATCAGGAAACGCGGTTTTTCCCCGGTATAGAAACGGTATTAAAGAAACTGGAACAACGCGGTCTGCGCTGGGGTGTGGTGACCAACAAGCCGGCGGCGCTCACCGAACCCTTGTTGCAGGCATTCGATTTGCAGCAGCGCGCCGCTTGTATCGTGAGCGGTGATACCACGCCGCGACGTAAACCCCACCCCGACCAGTTGCTGCACGCCAGCGAGCTCACGAGATGCCGCCCAGCCGAGTGCGTTTACGTAGGTGATGCACAAGGTGATGTACAGGCTGCGCATGCCGCCGACATGCGGGCACTTGTAGTCCTATATGGCTATATTGATGATATAGAGCAACCAGAGGACTGGCAAGCGGACGGATTGCTGAAAGAACCTGCCGACCTGCTCGCATGGCTAGATAGCCATACTCACTCGGTCATGTTGCAAGAAATTGTCTGATGACCACTTTGTTTATCATCGTCGCACTGTTAATCGGGCTTATTGCAGGTTATACCGTTGCCAGAATTCATGAGCGTCAGCGCACTGTTGAACTGCAAATCGAGCTGGCAACCCTGAAAGCCAAATCAGAGAGCCTAAATACCACCCGCGAGGAACTGGAAAAAACTTTCAAAGCAGTGGCAGGCGACGTACTGCGCAACAACAACCAGTCTTTCCTCGAACTTGCCACTCAGAACCTGGGTAGATTTCAGACGGAAGCCAGAGGTGAACTGGAAAAGAAGGAAAAAGCCTTCGCTGAGTTGGTGAAGCCCATCGGCGAGGCTCTCAAAAAAACCGAGGAGCATATTCATCTGATCGAAAAAGAACGCAAGGAGGCTTACGGTGGCATCACCAACTATCTCAAGAATATGGCTGACACGCAGCAACAACTCAGCAACGAAACGCGCAACCTGGTCGGCGCCCTGCGCCGTCCTGAAGTCCGTGGACGATGGGGTGAAATGACGCTGCAACGGGTCGTGGAATTGTCCGGCATGGTGGAATACTGCGATTTTGTGCAACAGGAACAGCACAACACTGAAGATGGCGCCCTGCGCCCGGACATGATCGTGCGCATGCCTGAACGCCGTGAGATCGTCGTGGATGCCAAAACGCCTGTGGATGCCTACCTGGATGCGATCGAAGCGAAAGATGATGCGCAGCGACAGGCCGCGCTCGAACGCCATGTGCGCAATGTGCGGGCCCGGGTGCGCGAACTGGCCAGCAAAGCTTACTGGAGCCAATTCAAGAACAGTCCGGAATTCGTCGTGCTATTTATCCCGGGAGATCAATTTCTAGCGCCGGCGTTGGAGAAGGATCCGGCCTTGCAAGACGATGCTTTGCGCGCCGGCGTGGTGATCGCGACACCTTCGAACTTCATGGCTTTGCTCAAGGTTATTGCTTACGGGTGGCGCCAACTTGCCATGGAACAGAATGCCGGGCAGATTCGTGACCTGGCCGAAGACCTGTATAAACGGCTTGCCACCTTCGCCGAACATCTGGCTGCACTCGGCAGCCATGTTGGCAAAAGCGTTGAATATTTCAATAAGGCGATTGGTTCGCTGGAACGGCAGGTGTTGCCCGGTGCGCGAAAATTCGTGGATATGGGTGTACAACCCAAAAAGATCATACCGGACCTGGAACAACTGGAAGTGACACCGCGCAGCACGGACAACGGATCGACGGACGATTCTGAATCATGACCACGTCTGATCCGGCGCGTCGCAAACTTGCGACCGCACCAGTCGACTTGCGCTTTGCGCTGCTGTTCGCGCCGCGTGCGCAACGCGAGGCGCTCGCGGCCCTGCTGGCTATCTACCTGGAAATCCGTGAAATCCTGCATAAATGCTCGGATCCCGGCGTGGCCGAGGTGAAACTTGCCTGGTGGCAAGAAGAAATCAGATTGTTGCTTGAACACAAGCCCCGCCACCCACTGTCGCAGAACCTGGCAGGCTTTGCTGAAAAAACGCACCTGCCTTTACAACCGTTCCTGGAAATTATCGAAGCGGTGCGTATGGATGTTGGCACACCTTCATTCTCACACTTTGCAGATGTAGAGATCTATTGTTATCGCCGTGGCGGTGCATTGACGGAGCTCGCAGCTTCACTGGCTGGTACGCAACAAGCCATCACTCTTGATGCAGCCCGTGCGTTAGGCATTGGCTGGCAGCTGGCAAATATCGTGATTCAAACCCCATTGCATGCGCAGCAAGGGCGTGTGTATTTCGCCACGGATGATCTACACAAACATAGCATGGAAAAGCACATCGTCGCCGGGACCCACACCGATGCCGGATTGAAGGCGCTGCTGGCAGATTATGCACGGCGTGCCCACGCGTTCCGTGATGCTGCCATCATAAATCCGTCTTCCACGAATCAGGTGCTGAGTACAGGCTGGATATTGAATGGATTGGCCCAGGCGCGGTTAAATAAATTCGCCCAACGAAATTACAACACCACCGCGGCGCCGGTAGAATTGCACCCCCTGTCGTCACTATTCACCGCCTGGCGCAGCGCACGTATCACAAATCATCAGACACTCTCAAAGGGTTCCTCAACACCATGACCTGTTGTCCGGACAATTACACCCCGCCACACGACCTGCTCAAGGAGCGTGTGATCTTGGTCACTGGCGCTGGTGACGGTATCGGTCGCGGTGTTGCCGAAGGTCTAGCTGCCCACGGCGCCACGGTGATCTTGCTGGGCAAGACCATCAAGAAACTGGAAAAAGTGTACGACGAGATCATGCAAGCTGGCGGACCATTGCCGGGCATCTACCCCATGGACCTCCTGGGCGCAAAATACAAGGATTACGAAGACTTGGCGGGCGTGCTCGACAAGGAATACGGCCGGCTGGATGGTCTGCTGCACAACGCCGGCCTCCTCGGCGAGCGTGCGCCCATTGAACATCATGAAATCAGTATCTGGCAGCAGGTCTTGCAGGTGAATCTCACCGCGCCGTTCATGCTCACT
>JBOIBD010000060.1:0-13294 GCA_050739415.1 Gammaproteobacteria bacterium
CCGTCAATCAGATCCGCTGGCAATGGTTTGTTGGAAACGGTCATAATCACTCCTTATAGAGTAGCGGCAGTATCCTGCCGGTTGACCGTTTACACAAACTTTCTTACACCCCCTCGCACCCAGATTCATAGTGATAGCAGGGCTATTAAATAGGGTACTCCATGAGCTAAACGATTGTTTAATCGGATAGCCAACAACAGAAACACTACCGAGATTTGCGCAGGTTGCGGCTATACAACCTCCTAACATAGCCGATGCCCCACTCGCATTGGGATTGTCATTACTGCCACTACCGCCTCCTCCACCTCCTTCATCCGCGGCATCGCTGCTGCTATTACTTCCAGTGCCACCACCGGGACCAAACGCATTCCATCCGCCACAGTTGCCCTCGCACGTGGCCCCGGTATCTACTCCCGGAATATGGCTGCCGGTTTCGGGGGGTGGGTTCGAACCGCCGCCGTCCAACCTCTTGCATGTGCTCGCGCCGTCAGGACACTGCGGCGCATCAGGATCAAACCCGCTCGGATCGGTCATGGACAGCGAATTGTTGTCCACATACGCATAGCGGTTGAAGCTCTGGCTGTCGAACGGATCCGGGATGGTCGGGTCGGCCGAAATGAACCTGCCGATCCCCGGGTCATACACCCGCCCGTTCATGTGAATCAGCCCGACCGCATCCAGTTGCTGCTGGCCGGTGTAGCCTTTATCCGTGATGTCGGTGAGATCGGGCACCGTGCTGTAGGGCTGCCAGGTGGTGGGATTGCGTCTTGCGCCAAACGCATCGTAGCTCATGCGCTCGACCACGCCGCCGACTTCGTTGCTGATTTCGCTGACACCGCCCAGGTGATCGCCGGTAATGTACCGGGTGGTGAGAATGCCGCTGCTCTGGATGCTGCGGATAGCGACGATGCCGTTGCCGCCCACGATCATTTCCCGGTAGACGGTGCTGGTGGACGTGGCCAGCACCTCGAACAGCGCATTCACTTCGGTCAACGTACTGCTGCTTGCACCGACGCTGGTGGTTTCCAGATAGCGGGCTCCCGAGGGCGTGTAGGCGATCTGAATTGAAGAACCGGCGCCGGAGTCCACCATCTGGGTGGACCGGTTGAGCGCATCCCAGCTGTAGGTGCGAAGTCCGTCGTTGGTGATATTGCCGTTGGGGTCGTAGCTGAACGTGCGCGTCGGACCGGACGGCGGGATGATGGAGGTAATCTGCTGGGGATGTACGGCATCCGTATAGTTATACGTGCCCACGCCGGTCTTGCTCTGCAGATTGCCGAGCGCATCGTAACTGAACTGTTGCGTTGAGTTCGCAGCACCCGTGACCTGCGCCTGTGTCAGCCGGTTGAGGCTGTCGTTCGTGAGCGTCTCGGTGAGGTTGGCGTTGTTGTCGGTGCGTACACCCAAATTCCCATCCGCATCCCATGCATAGCTCATATTGGCAATACTGGTGCTATTGCCGACCCCGCTTTGCAGGGTAGCGAGCGCACCGGTGTTCGGGTCAAAGCCGTAGGTGTTGATCACGCCATTGCCGAGCAGCTCGCCGGTTATCTGGCCGAAGGCGTTGCCCGAGGTCGCCTGCCAGTAAATCAGGTTTGGATTGGCCGCGTCCACCACCTGATTCAGGTTACCGTGAGAATCATACACAAAATTAATGGTGTCACGGCTGGTGCTGGTGGTTGTCAACAAATGTGCTGCGAGCTCGCTGGGATTCAGCAATCCTGATGCCACCGCGGCCTGCACGCTCAGCAGTCCGCCGGTTCGGGTTTCGACCTCGGCCGCATACAGCGGTTGGGGTGTTGGGTGCGCTGCCGGCTGTCGCCGTGCGAGGCGGCGCACCTCGGCCTGTAATGCCACGCCGCGCAAGGCCAAAAGTCTGGGTTGCGGCGCCGGATCGGGATCACCCGCTTGCGCGCGAACCGCTGTGACGAAGGTGTGACTGGAAATGACCGGCCCTGCCGTCCGGGCTGGTGCAGCCGATTCCTCCTCTAGCATTTCACCCGATGCCGGCACAGCACCGCTCGCGGCTGCCGGCGCCGTGCTCGATGGCGGGGCTTGAATGACATTGGGAGGCTTATTGGATTTCACCCAGATCCTGACGGTATTGCTCCAGGCGCTGCAGCCGTAACTGTTGCAGTCTTCAACCTTGTAGTTGAAATAATCATTCCCGACATTGAGTTGCTCACTGTAGGTAGTAGCCGAGCCGGTATAACGCGTGGTCGTGATATTGCTATTGAGGTCGGTGCGCTGCAGGCTGTAATAACTCACGCTGCCGCCGTTGTTCACCCAGTTGAAGGTCACGGTCCCGCCCGCGGTGATTGTGGGAGTGTTGCTGCTCAAGCTTGGTGCCCACGGAACCCCCAGGCCGTTTACCCGCACGCTCACCGCGCTACTGGGCGCACTGCAGGCGGCGCTGTTGCAGGCCGCTACTTCAAAGGCATCGGTGTGCGGACTGGTCAGGCCGGTTTCATTATAAGAGGTGACATTCCCCACGTTCGTGCCGCCGTCATACGCGCCGCCGTCCACGGATTTGTACACCGTGTAATAACTCACGGTGCCCGACGGCTTACTCCAGCTCAGCGTCGTCGTACCGCCGGGCACGGGGTTGGGGGATGCGCCCGGTGTGCCCACTACACCGGGTGTGCGCTGGACGCTGACACTCACTGGGGGATTGCTGAACGTTCCGCAAACACTATTGCCGCTGCCGCCACAGCCTTGCACCGCGAAACTATAGTTGCCGGCAGGATATCCGTTGAGTCCCGCCGAAGTGCCGCTGTAGCTTTGCGGCAGCAGGCTGTAACCGCCTCCGTTGGTGGACTGTTCAATGCTGTAGGCCGCAGCACCTTCAGCGGGCGCCCATGAGAGAGTGAAATCCCCATTGCCGGGATTCACAGTCGAAGCCGAAAGACCGATCACCTGCGCGGGCGTGAGGGTGACGCTGGTTGATGCGCTATTTGTCAACTCGCCATCGCTAACCGTCAACATAAAATCATACGTGCCCGCCGTGGTGATGCTGAAACTTGCCGTGGCGGTGGTCGCGCCATCGGCGCTGGTTTCCGCCGGCCCGCTGGTCTGCACCCATTTATATGTGAGCGGTTGTGGGCCGTGATCCGGATCGTAGGAGCCGCTGCCGTCCAACGTCATGGTCTGGCCGACGACGCCCGCCTGATTGGGCCCAACCACGGCTACCGGCGGATCGTCGGCATCGGGAACCGGCGTCGCCGGATAGGTGACACTTGCGACCCGCCCGAAGGTGTCGTAAGCAGTATTCGTGGCGTAGGTGGTATCGCTGATGGTGGTATCGGTCTCGAGCGGACGACCGGCGCTGTCGTATTGGTATTGTTTTACGTAGCCATCCGCTCCTTGGACTTCGACCAGCTTGCCGATATCCGGCATGGTGGGCACGCCGTTCGGACCGTCATAGATCCAGGTATCGGTGCCAGTGCCGCCCGCAGCCAGTGGCTCGGTGCGGTTGATCAGCCGGCCGAGGGCATCGTACTGCATCGTGATGTTCTGGTTTTTTGGATCGGTCTGGGAGGTGAGCAGGCCGCGCGGGTCGTAACCGTAATACCAAGTGCCCATGTCCGGATCGGTCATGCTGAGCTTGCGGCCCAAGTTGTCATAGACCATGCTCGTTTGATTACGCGCCGCATCCGTGGTCGTCTTCAGGTCGCCAAAGGCATAGTAGGTATAAGAGGTGATCCCGCCGGCTGCATCGGTAACGGACAGCACCTCGCCCAGCGCATCCACGGTTTTTGAGGTCGTGTTGCCTTTGGGATCAGTCACTGAAGCAGTCAAGCCGTTGTAGGCGTAACTGGTCTCGCAGGTAGTTTCGCTTTTGTACGACACGCTGCAACCGGAATTCAATCCTGCCGGAGAATAAACAGCCGTCACACGGTTGAAGAAATCGTAGTTGGTGTACGTGTACGCAGTGGGGCTGCCCTCGTAGGGGATACTTACGGAGGTGACCCGCCCGAGCGAGTCGTATGCTGTCGCGACGTTGGTGAGAGCGCCGCTGACCACGTAGGTGGACTGCAACAGCGGACGGCCGAAGCTGTCGTAAATAGTGGTCTCAGTTTTGCCAGGATCGCTGGTGGTGCTGAGATGGGTGATGGTGACCGAATACGTGCCATTCGCGACGCCGCAGTTGGTACTGCAGAGACTGTAAGGTGACGTGATGGAAGTTCCGTCGCCGAGCGTCTCGTCAATTCTGAGGCCAAAGGCATCGTAGCCAAATTCAGTGATGACACCGTTAGGATCAGTGGCGGAGAGTTCGACGCCGAGTGTGGGATCCCAGATAGCAGTTGAGGTCTCATTGAGCGCGTTCGTCACCGAAGCTACAAAGGTGTTGGTCGGATCGTAGCTGTAACTCGTGGTAAATGTTTGTGGTGAGCCGTTGCTGGTGGCCGTCACCGTTTGCTGCTGGAGATTTCCATAAGACGGGTCATACGTGTAACTCGTCGCCAGTGTCTGCGTAGTACTGCCATCGGTCACCGACACCGAATTCCCGGTGAGGTGGCAATGCTGGGTGTCATCGCTGTAACTGACGCTGCGCGTCAGACTGTCATTCGAATTCGTGCGTGTTGTGGTGCTGGCACTTGGCAGATCCAGACATCCGGCAGTTCCGGTGTTGTAATTCGTGGTTGTGGTGCTGGTAAAATCCTGCGGCAACGCGGTGAACGGATTGGTGATGTCTCCAGCGTCAACGACGGTCTCGACTGTCAGTTGTGTCAGCAGGCCGTTCTGGATGCTCGGCGTCGTCTGGGTTCCGGCCGTGCGATAGGCGCCGCTCGCGCCTAATTCGTACGATTTCGCAATGGACATCGCCAAGTAGGGATACGTCGCGCCACCAAAGGTGGGTTGTTGGCTGTAGCTGTCGGTTACCGCACTCTCTTGGTTACCATCCCGGGACAATGTAACGCCTGCGACAGCACCGATAGATGGAAAGGTCTGATTATAGGTGGTGTCCGTCACTGTCGTGCCAGCGGTGCGGGTTTCGATTGCGGTCACACCAGAAAAACCCAGGAATCCGCGTCCGTGGGTATCCATTTCGGCGCCGCTGTAAGCATAGCTGTCAGTCACGACACCACCTACGCCGTCGTTGGCCGTGTTTGTGGTCACCACATACAGCGGACCGTTGTAATTGCGGGTAACGGGCGGTGCGGCGGAGGTGCCTGGCGTGTACGCGGCGCCGTCTGACAGAGCAGCGTAGTTGATGGTATAGGTCTGGCTGAAATTGTTATTGATTGTCGTCACGACGTCGGCCGGGTTGGTGTTGCTGGCGTTAGCCGGGTTGTGTAACTGGTAAAACCAGGTGCCGTTCGCCGCCCACACCAGGTCGGTCAACCCATCACCGTTGACGTCACCACTGCGCAAAGAACCGCTGACGTAGGCGCTGTTCGGACTGCTGCCGTTACACGCTGGGGCGCTCAGGCCGGTATCGTAGGCGCCCTGGAAAACACCGCCGATGTACCCGACAAACCCCCAATCGGCGGGGCAAGTCTCATTGCTGCCGAGAAAGAGCGGCCCCAGAACTTGCTCGCGACCATTGCCCGTATAGTCCACCACCGTGCCATTGGCAAGATTGCTTGTCCAAGTGGTCGCGGTGCTGGCAGTATCGAGCGTAAGCCCGGCGCCGTCGCTCTGGAACGCTTCCCAATTCCAATTCTGGCTCTGGATCGTGCTGCCGTTCTCGTACAGCACATCCGACAGCCCGTCGCCGTTGAAATCCACAAACACCGGTCCCATCAGGTTGCCCACCGAACTGTTCACGCCGCCGAAGCCCCTGAAGGCGGCACCCGTACCCATGTGCAATTTCCACTGCGTGAGCGGGGGCGGCAAAGGACTCGGGCAATAATCCGGCGTGCAAGAGGCAAAAGTAATGGCAAATAGCGCAATGCCGCCGGCGCCGTTGCCTTCGAAATCGGGCGTGCTGCCGGCAAACTGGGTATGGGTTATGACATCGTCTTTGGTATCTCCGAGTAATCCCGGCCCGATGGTTATAGGCGAGGCAAAGCTTCCGCCGGTGTTCCGCAGCCACATTACATTGTTGCCGTCGCTGTAGACGAGATCGTCCAAGCCATCACCGTCGAGATCCACAACCGTGGCATTACCACTCGCGCCAGTCGCGGGATTCGTCAGGACCGTGACTGTATTGGTCACCGTCGTGCCTGACACATGGAACTCGACAACTTCCCAGGTCGGATTCGAGCCCGTGGTCGGCTCGATAAGGTCCTGCGTGCCGTTGCCATTAAAGTCAATCACCAGCGCATCCTGATAATCTGCCACGGCCGCACCCGAATCCTGGGCGGCGTCAAAACCGCTGCCGTTGGCCAGCATCACCATCCAATCCGTCGCGCCGGGATAGACGATGTCCGCCCGGCCATCACCGCTCACATCCATGAGGTGCATGGCGGCGGCATGCGTCGCGTCCGGATATGCGCCTGTGGATTGCGGCGCCTGCCAGCCGGATTGGCCGTCCTGCCACTGGATGGTGGTCGCCGGGTAGCAGGTACTGCCCGCGCACTCGGTGATGGTATGGAGCAGGCTGCGCTCGGTGCCGGTGTGGCTGTTCGCATCCGTGAGCGTGTTGGTATAGGAGAGCGTGTAGGTGAAGGTCGGCGTGCCGTTGTAGTCCACGTCTATTTCGTTCAGGCGCTGCGTTTGGCTGATGAGGGCGCCCGCGAGGTAACTGGTCCAAACCAGCCCCGGACTGATGCTCGTGAGACTCGTGTACTTGAATGCGATGGTGTGTAGGCCGGCGCTGCTGCCGTGATTGGTGTAGGTGATCTGGACCGGCCAATAATCGCCGCGCGTGGTGTCCTGCAGGTAGCTGAAGCTGATGGAGTTGCCGTATTGATCGTAAATCTTGTCCAAGGCCCAGGCACGCACCATGGTGACGCCCGGCCCCGCCGCGACAATTTCCGAGTCGGCAGTCTTGCCGTATTCATAAACGAGTCCACCACTCATTTGCACCTCGAACCATTGTGGACCGGAAGTCGGGGTCAGCCCGGCGCCGCCGGAGGTTTCGGCGGTAATCTGCGAGAAGTCGTCCAGTTCCTTGCGGTAGGTCGCGGCCCCTGCGGCAGTAGGTTTGAGTTTGGCGCCGTCCAGGCAATAGTCGTTGGTATCGGGAGCGGTACCGGCAAAGCTCACGCCTTGATTGATACCGTCCTGTGCCACCGTTTGATTGCACACCGTGATGACCGAGAGGCCCGACAAAGACCAGCTAAAGCCCGCGAGACTGTTGCCCATCTGGCTGTCATACACGAGCGCGAGTTTCGGAGCGAGTCCGCCAATGCCGGGCGGGAGAGTGATGGGAATACTGTAGGTGGCCGCGCCCGTCGGGCTCACGGCGAAACTGCCGATAATGGCGCCGACTTCAGTCGCGGCTTTGACCCCGGCGCACAACCCCACGCCGCCCAAGAACAACGCGACGGCGGCGAGCAGCCGGCAGGTGTTCACCCCCCCCCCCGCCTGTCCGCTGTCTGTTCATGGTGGCTTGCCCCGAATTTGTTGTGATGCGCTATGCTTTTAGTTCTAGACCATGATTTGAGAAATTTCAAGGCGAGTTTGTGATGATTCTCGGCAGGAAAGTGAAAGCGGCCCAGTAAAGTGAATACCTGGCGCGGATGGCTTGATGCGAAATGCCACCACCTGCGGCATTGGCGGCGGGACGGTCAACTGCAACGCTGGGGACCGCGATTGGTATCGGCAGCACTGCTGATGCTGATTGGTATTGTGTCTTGGAACGGGATTAGCGGCTGGCGCGTGACGCAGACCGCTGTGCTTGTGCCAACGGTGCAGAAAGCAATACCGTCAAGCGCTAAATCTCCAACTGATCTGGTGGGTCGTCTGGTGAGTGCCCACCTATTCGGCACCATAGCCGCTCACGGCATGTCCTCTGCTGCACCACCGCCCGATAGGCAAGTAATCGGCGTGGTGGTCGCGGCTGACCCAAACGCTTCAGTGGCAGATATCAAGGTGCATGACAGCGAACATCTTTGGCATATCGGCGATCATTTGCCCGATGGCCGTGTGCTGACGGCGATTGCAATCAACAGCATCACGCTTGACCGCAACGGCAGTTCGCTGATTCTGCCCTTTGATTTGCGGCCGGCGGCGGACGATGCGCATTTTGCCACGCTGCTCGTGGCAGAGCCTGCCGGCAGTACCAAAGCCACGGTTGTGCCCAGCGCACCGATTGCCAAGGCGGTCGCTGTGCCTGCATACAAACAGATGGCAACCCTGCGCGCCGTCGCTCTGCGTGTCTGGGCGGCGCGGGCACATCGCGTACCGCCGTGAAACTGACTGAACACCGAGTAGGTAGACTGCGCCATTTCCTCCAAAGCCACGGATTCAACCAACCCGAAATCAATTCAGACAAATTGAAGGCCACACGATTGGCGGCATTGGCAGGTTTGGTTTTACAGCACCCGCTCAGGCAAAAGTCGCGCAGGCAAGCAGCAGGATCGCGGATGGATAGATAGCGATGGCTTTCATAGATGGGCTTTCAGGCGTTCCAGAAGCACGGGCGGGCTGACCAGTTGCAGTTCCTGGGTGCGGGCATCCACGGCGCACTGGATGGTGTAACCGGTGGTAAGCCGCGCGCCCGTATCCGCGTCGCGAACCAGGTAATCTATCTTGAGGCGGTTTTCCCATTCCACCAGCGCGGCGGCGACAATCACGCGCTGACGATAACGCACCGCACGCACAAAGCGCACATGTGTTTCGATGATGGGCCACATGTATTCCGAGGCGCGCATTTCAGGATAATCGTAATCAATCAGGCGCAGGAGCTGGCTGCGTGCCGCCTCGAAATAACGGAAATAGTTGCCGTGCCAGGCCACCTGCATGGCATCCACGTCCTGGAACGGAATTTCAATCTCGACTTCGGTGGACAACAGCGCTTTTTTCATGAATCTCATAAATATAATTGCCAGCGGCGTTCTTGTATCCCCGCGCACAAACCGCGCAGCTCGTCTTCCAGCGGCCGGTCTTCTTCCACGAACGGACACAGCGCAAGCACATTCTTTTGCGTGGCCCTGATGGATTCGCCAAACTGAGCCGCAGACAATGATTGCGAGCGCCAACGGATTTCCAGCGCCTGGGTTGCCGCGGCCAGACACGCCGCCGCCACTTGTTCGGTCAGTTCCAGCACCCGGATGGCGTCGCGGGCGGCGATGGTGCCCATGCTGACCTTGTCCTGGTTGTGACATTCCGTGGAACGCGAGAACACGCTGGCCGGCATGGTTAGTTTGAGCGCCTCCGCGGTCCAGGCCGACACCGCGATCTGCACCGCCTTGAAGCCATGATTGAGGTGCGCGCGTTCGCCCTGCGCGCCCGACAGATTGCGCGGCAGGCCGTTGTTGAAACGGCTGTCCACCAGCAGTGCCAGTTGCCGGTCCAGCAGGTCGGCGATATTGGCCACGGCGGTTTTCAGGCTGTCGGCCACGAACGCGATGTGGCCGCCGTAAAAATGGCCGCCGTGATAGATGGCGCCGCTGTCCGGATCAATGATGGGATTGTCGTTGGCGCTGTTGAGTTCGGTCTCGATGTCGCGCCGCATCCAGCCGAGCGCGTCGCTCAGCACGCCGATGACGTGCGGCGCACAGCGGATGGAATAGCGATCCTGCACGCCGGTGTTGCGCGGTGCGCGGCCGCCGGCCAGATCCGCATAAATCCACGCTGCCACCTGCTGCTGGCCCGCGTGCGGTTTGGCGGCGAACAGGCCCGGTGCAAAATGCTCGCGGTCGCCGTCCATGGCCAGACTCGCCATGGCAGTGATGCGGCTCGCCAGCCGCGTCAGGTATTCGGCGCGCTCCCAGGCAAGACAGGCAAGCGCGGTCATGACCGAGGTGCCGTTCATGAGCGCCAGCCCTTCCTTGGGTTTGAACACCAGCGGCTCAAGGCCGGTTTCCTGCAGGGCTTCGGCGGCGGCACACACACATCCACGAAAATACACCTGACGTTCGCCCATGAGCGCGGCCGCCACGTAGGAAAGCGGCGTGAGGTCGCCGCTCGCACCCACCGAACCCTCTTCGGGAATCAGCGGAATGATGTGGTGCTGCAGGAACGCTTTCAGTTGCTGCAACACCTCGAAGCGCACGCCGGAAAAGCCTGCGGCCAGCGACGCGAGGCGCGTCACCAGGATGGCGGCGCCCGTGGGCTCATCGAAATGCCGCCCCAAGCCACAACCGTGATAGTGAATGAGATGCACCGGCAGTTCTTCCAGCACCTGTGACGGAATGCTGACAGTGCAGGAATCACCATAGCCGGTGCTCACGCCGTAAATGGGCCAGCCCGCAGCAATGCGCTCTGCCAGAATCCGCGCGCCCGCATCGATGCGCTTGCGGAATGCAGACTTCCCGCTCAGCTTGACAGACGCACCACGTGCCACGGCGCAGACCTCCAAGAGGCTCAGTGGCAGGTCGCCCACTGTCAGGGCGACGAGTTCAGGCGAGCGTGCGCGAATCTTGTCCATGTTTGTCCGTTTTTGGATCGCTGACACCATCAAGATGAACCGGCCCGGTGCGCCGATCCCCCCAGAAATCGTAGAAGTTGTACCACTGCAAAGGATAACGTGCGGCGTAATCTGCAAGCCGTCCTGCGTAACGCTCCACCAACGCCTGCATGGCCGCTTCCCGTCCGCGACGCGGCAGATTTATGCGCTCCGCAAAGGATTCCAGATAGATAGTGTACCCGCTGCCTTCCGCCACGCAGAAGAAAAGATACACAGGACATTCGAGTGCGTGCGCCA
This sequence comes from Gammaproteobacteria bacterium, assembly GCA_050739415.1. Taxonomy (GTDB): domain Bacteria; phylum Pseudomonadota; class Gammaproteobacteria; order Natronospirales; family REEB76; genus REEB76. The sequence goes on from JBOIBD010000060.1 coordinate 10,760, forward strand.
ATACCCAAGGCCCAACCGCGAATGGCGCCGGCCGGCCTAGGAAATCCGCCTGCACCAGCGGGCTGGCAGTGGACACCGGCGTGCGGTCGCCCACGATCACCACCACTTCGCCGGCATCCACTTTGGCGCGCAGCATCACCGCGGTATCCGGTCCCAGCTCCTGCACCTGGATTAGCCGCTGGCTGTAAGCCTCGTTGGCTTCCTCCAGCACCGCGCTGGATTTGTACGCATGCCGGGTATAGACGAGTGCATTCACTTTCAGGCCCGGTATCTGTGTGGCCAGCGCGCGGGTCATCTCCAGGTTGCCCAGGTGCGCGCTGATGAGCAGCGTACCCCGGCCGCCGTGCATGGCTGCTTGCAGTTGATCACGCTCCGGAAAACGAAAGTTCCCATAGCTGGGGTCGCGCCAGTTTACCAGCATGTCCAGATTCGCTACGGCGAATTGCCAGAAATGCCGAACACGGTTGCGCCAAATCGGGCGCGCATCCGAGGCGGCGTTGCCGTGTGCATACGGCTGCACCGCCTTCAGGAATTGGCGTGAGGCGCGCCGTGCCGAAGGGCTGGTAATGAAGAAATACGACACTACCGGCGCCAGCAGCAGGCGGCTGGCACGGAGGCCGAACCAGGCATGTACCGTGTCAAGGATGCGGATGCCGAAAGCGCTGCCGCGTTCGGGCATTTGCGCCCAATGCCGCGCGCGGCGACGCGCGAAGTTGCGGCGCAACAGTGAGGGGACGCGCGGCAGCATGCCGAGCAGCAGGCGGATGTGCAGCCAGGTCATGCGTGCATTATCAGCGAGTGGATGGAAATGGGAGATGCCGTCTTCGGGATACCGCACGTGCGTCGGCATGAACACTACATCCACGCCGTCCCAGTACAAACGCACCATGATGTCGGTATCGAAATCCATGCGGTGTCCAATGCGCGAGCGGCACATTAGCGTCAGCGTGCGCGCAAGCGGATACATACGGAAACCGCACATGGAATCGCGTAGTTGCAAGGTCAAGGTCTCGATCCACACCAGGACGTGTGTGAGATAGCGCCCGTAAAAACGCGAGCGCGGAACCGAACTGTCGAACAGCGGCGCACCGGAGATGAGTTTGTCTGGATTTGTTTCGGCCAGTTTGAGCAGTGCCGGCACGTCATCCAGATCGTGCTGACCGTCGGCATCCACTTGCAAGGCGTGGGTATAGTCCTGTTTTGCGGCGTACTCAAAACCGGCCATCACCGCGGCGCCCTTGCCCTGATTGCTTGCCAGCGTCAGACATTCGACACCGATTGTGGATGCAACGATGTTGCGTAAGACAGTTTTCGTGCTGGCATCACTGCCGTCGTCCACGAACAGGCACGGCAGTCCAAAGGCACGCAGTCGCGCTGCGATCTGTTCGAGACCAACGTAATGGTTGTAAACCGGGATGAGCGCGCAGCACTTGAAGTTCATGCGGGTTGATTAAACTTGAGGTTACCGGACGAGAAACTCGTCTGCGCATCACAGTACTCGAAACTCACTGCGGCGTCGGCAACACGTCGCGTCAGCCGCAACGTGATGTGCCGACCGGGGCCGATGGGCCGCTTGAACTTGAGCTGTTCAATGGCGCGCACTGCAGGTCCGCAACCGAAGATTTCACTCGAAAAATGCACCACCCAGGCAAGCTGCACCACACCCGGCAGAATCGGATGCCCGGGAAAATGACCCGCGAACCAGCCAAGATCGGAACGGATATCCAGTTCCACATGCGCGCTGTCGTCCGCCACCTCCTTGTGCAACACTTGCGGCAGCTCCATCAACGCCGCTCCATGAACAGCGCTTGCAACCATGCGTGCTCTGTCTTGCCCATGTCATTACGCTGCAAAGATTCGACAAAGCGCCACTTGCGCGGCAGCAGCACTGGGTGGTACCAGTTGCGCAACCGCTCCACCAGCAACTTGCGCACACCAGTTGCTCCATCTTGTTGCAGGCTGCGGCGGCCTGCGTCACTCAACACCACCACTGCGCCCACCGAGCGGCGTTTGCCCTCCAGCAACAATAGACGCGCATCCTTCACGAACTCGTGCGCGACCAGACGCTGCTCCATTTCCAAAAGTGAGACGCGCTTATCCTCCACTTTCAGCACGCTATCCGCGCGGCCGAACAATTTTAAATGCCGTTTTGGTAAAAGCTCTGCCAGATCGCCGGTATCCACCCAATCCGCCCGCACGGTCCAGGGCGAACGCACCCGCAGCCGTCCGCGCGGAGTTTCAGTCAGAGTGGTTTCGACCTGTGCGAAAATCCGCCACGCCGGCTGGCCCGCATCAGCCTGCCAACTGCGCCAGGCGATGCCTCCGGTTTCGGTGCTGCCGTACACCTCGATGGCCGCGCGTCCCAATTCACCCGCGATTTTCGCGGCGGTCGCTTCCGGCAGCGGCGCGCCGGAACTGAACAGCGCCACAAAATTGTCCTTGGGCTGCAGCAGGCCGAAATTCGTGACCCGCGTCAGAAACGCGGGACTGCTGGCGACGAAACACCGCCCAAACCGCTTCGTGGCTGCATTGAAT
>JBOIBD010000061.1:0-13289 GCA_050739415.1 Gammaproteobacteria bacterium
CCGCCGAAGATTGCGCCTTCAACGTTACGGATGGCGAGCACATAGAGACGGCCATCGCGGAGCAGCAGCACATCTACTCCAACGTATCCACCCACGCCATCCGGCAGCATCACATTACGCAACAGGCGATCTGCGATATTACGCAAACTAGTCAATGTACTGCGGCGATCGGATGTCAGGCGCAACCAGACAAAAAGCGCAATTATTGCTGCGGCTATGCAAACCACCGCCGCTGTCACCAACCAGAAAATCCAATTGTCGAGCCATAAATGCATGTTGAGTACTCTTCTTGAAGACCGGTTTTCTATACCGCAGCATGCAGTGCTGCGCGTCGCAGACTATTTTAATGTAAGTATGAAATTTCAGAAGGCAATCAAAAACGCATACGGCCTGTGAGAATATCGCGGAACATCACCCAGTCTCCCGCCAGACTGTAAAACGGATGCTTGAAAGTGGCTGGATGGTTTTTCTCAAAAAAGTAATGTCCGGTCCAAGCGAATCCATAACCGAATACCGGCACCAGAATAAACCCCCACCACCAGTGACTGATGAGTACCCCGATGATTGTCAGCAGCACCAGGCAGCTGCCGACAAAATGCAGCCGCCGGCAGGTACGGTTACGGTGCTCGCCAAGGTAGAACGGATAGAATTCCCGAAAATTCACGAAGCGGTTGGACATGGCTGCCTCTGTTACTCATCCTATCAGAACAAAAATGCCACGAGGATCTTGAAAGATAGCGATGCTGATGATAAACGCGAATAACAGGATTGCAGCTGCGAACAGACCCAACCGCAGCCAGTGTGGCCGCCTGATCCGGAAAGCCAGTATACCCAGCACGATATACCCGATCACACACAGGATTTTTACCCCCAGCCAGGTCACGTGAAACGGATTGAGTCGCAGCATGGCTGCGAGCCAGATTCCCATGGCTAGCAGCAGCGTATCCACTATGTGCGGGAGTGTCTTCCAGACTCTGTGCGTCAGCGGACGCGCGGCCAGCAGCGAGAACGTCCCCCGCAAGCCGAACAGGCCGATGCTGAGTGCGGCAAACAGAATATGGGCGAGCTTTACTTCTGCATACATGGGAGATATGGGTTGGGGTTGGGGTTGGGGTTGGGCTTGGTCGTGACCAGGGGTTTTGTCTAAAAGCACTAATAGGACTAAAATAGTACAGTATCGTTAATCAAACGTAATCCTATGCTGCGACTCAGTAAATTGACCGATTATGGCACCGTGGTACTGGCCCACATGGCCACCAAGCCTGCGTCTGTTTATACCGCTGCCGGTGTGGCCAACGCCACCCGAGTCGCCCTTCCCACCGTGAGCAAGCTCCTCAAATGCTTTGCCCGGGCTGGCTTAGTAACCTCCTACCGGGGTTCGCGTGGTGGCTATACCCTCGCGTATGCACCCGAGCAGATCAACGCGGTACAAATCATTGATGCTGTTGAGGGTCCGGTGGCAATCACCCAGTGCAGCCTGGACCACACTCATTGCAGCATTGAATCCGTATGTGGCGTGGGCCACAACTGGCAGCGCATTAGCCTTGCCATCCGCGACGCCCTCAAAACCATAACGCTGGCCCAGCTTGCGCGGCCGACGACATCCATCATGACGCGCATGGATCTCGGCAGCCTGCTTTCTGACGAGCCACGCCGCCGCACTTGAATTAGGCAAACATCATGGTGACTCAAGCCAACGACGTTGAAAAACTGCTCCGTAGCGAATACCGCCACGGCTTCGTGACCGACATCGAAGCCGATACGGTAGCGCCTGGCCTGAATGAAGACGTAATCCGTCTCATCTCCGCCAAAAAGAACGAACCGCAGTTCATGTTGGAATGGCGGCTCAAGGCCTATCGCCACTGGATCACGATGCAGGAGCCACACTGGGCGCACGTCAAACATCCACCAATCGACTACCAGACAATCTCGTATTACTCCGCACCCAAAACGCAGAAGAGTGAGGAGGGTCCAAAAAGCCTCGCGGATGTGGATCCGAAACTGCTGGAGACCTACGAGAAGCTTGGAGTCCCGCTGCATGAACGCGCCAAGCTCGCGGGCGTCGCGGTTGATGCGGTGTTTGATTCAGTTTCAGTGGCTACGACTTTCCGCAAGAAGCTCGCGGAAGTCGGCGTTATTTTCTGTTCGTTCTCCCACGCCGTGCAGCATTACCCGGAGCTTGTCGAGCAATACCTCGGTTCAGTAGTGCCCTACTCCGACAATTTCTTCGCCAGCCTGAATTCCGCGGTATTCAGCGACGGCTCTTTCGTATTCGTGCCCGGGGGTGTGCGCTGCCCTATGGAACTGTCCACCTATTTCCGGATGAACGCCGCCAACACCGGCCAGTTCGAGCGCACGCTCATCATTGCGGAAGCAGGCGCCCATGTAAGTTATCTCGAGGGCTGTACTGCGCCGATGCGCGACAAGAACCAGTTGCACGCTGCGGTGGTGGAATTGATCACACTCGAAGGCGCGCAGATCAAGTACTCGACCGTGCAGAATTGGTATCCCGGTGACGAAAATGGCGTGGGCGGCATTTACAATTTCGTCACCAAGCGCGGCGAGTGCCGCGGCGCCAACTCGCGCATCTCCTGGACGCAGGTAGAAACCGGCTCTGCCATTACCTGGAAATATCCGAGCGTAATCCTGCGCGGTGACAACTCCATCGGCGAGTTCTATTCGGTCGCGGTGACCAATAATTTCCAACAGGCAGACACCGGCACCAAGATGACGCACATCGGCAAGAACACCCGTAGTACGATCGTGTCCAAAGGCATTTCCGCCGGCCGCTCGCAAAATAGTTACCGCGGTCTCGTGAAGGTACTGGCCGGTGCGGATAATGCGCGCAATTACACCCAATGTGATGCACTGCTGCTCAGCGCTCACTGCGGCGCTCACACCTTTCCATACATGGAAGTCAAAAACCCCACCGCCAAGGTTGAACACGAAGCTACAACCTCAAAGATTGACGACGACCAGTTGTTCTACTGCCGTAGCCGTGGTGTCTCGGCTGAAGACGCGGTCAATATGGTAGTTAGCGGCTTCTGCAAGGATGTCTTCAAGGAGCTGCCCATGGAATTCGCCGTAGAAGCCCAGGGGCTGCTGGCCGTCTCGCTGGAAGGCGCTGTGGGTTAGAAGGTGCTGCGTACTGTGTGCCGAGTGCCGTGTGAAAGGACAAAGATTTTATAACCGGGATAAAGACATGCTGAGTATCAAGAACTTACACGCCAGCGTCGCCGACAAGGCAATCCTCAAAGGCATAGACCTCGAAGTCAAATCCGGCGAGGTCCACGCGATAATGGGGCGAACGGGATGAAGGCGAAGCACTGCTTCGCCCCCGCGAGCGCCCGGCCATGGAAGGCCGGGCTGGTCACCGCACCAGGGACGGTTGATACACGAAAGGTTAAACGATGCTGGTAGTAAAGAATTTACATGCAACTGTTGCCGACAAGGCAATCCTCAAAGGCATAGACCTCGAGGTTAAAGCTGGCGAGGTTCACGCAATAATGGGCCCCAACGGCTCGGGCAAGAGCACACTCGCGAACATCCTCGCCGGCCGCGACGGTTACACGGTCACCGAGGGCAGCGCCACCTACGCTGACAAGGACCTGCTCGCGATGGATCCCGAGACCCGCGCCCGCGAAGGCGTGTTTCTGGCCTTGCAGTATCCGGTCGAGATCCCAGGGGTCAACAACGTCTATTTCCTTAAGGCGGCCTACAACGCTATTCGCAAGTATCGCAATGAAGAACAGGTCGACGCGGTCAAGTTCCTGGGGCTCGTCAAGGAAAAGATGAAGCTGGTGGACATTGACGCTGCGTTCCTCAATCGCGCGGTCAACGTAGGCTTCTCCGGTGGTGAAAAGAAACGCAACGAGATTCTGCAGATGCTGGTGCTCGACCCGAGGCTCGCACTTCTAGACGAAACTGATTCCGGATTGGACATCGATGCACTCAAGGTGGTCGCACAAGGCATCAATGCACTGCGTAATCCGGAGCGCGCTATGGTGCTGGTGACGCACTACCAGCGCCTGCTGGATTATGTAGTCCCGGACGTTGTGCACGTGCTGGCCGCGGGCCGCATCGTTAAATCAGGCGATAAATCGCTGGCCACTGAACTCGAACAACGGGGCTACGAATGGGTGACCGCCGAGGCCGCTGCATGAATGCCGTCGTGCAGTCCATCCAGGTTTATGCCGACAGCTTCGAGGCGTTGCAACATCTGCAGGCGCCCAGCTGGCTGAACGAAATGCGCCGCCATGCGTTCGCTCAGTTTGCCGAACGCGGTTTCCCGCATGAACGCCACGAGGACTGGAAGTACACCAACACCCGCGCCCTGCAGAAACTGCGGTTCAGCCTGGCAGCCACGCGGTCATCAAATATCGGTGCCGAGCAGATTGTGCCCGCGCTTCTGCAAAACCCAGATGCGCAACACCTGGTGTTTATGGATGGTGTACCGACGCCCAAACTCGGTACCGTCCAAGCTCCTGCTGATGGACTGCGAATCACATCTATTGACGCAGCGCTGCGCGAGCAGAACACATATGTTCAGAACTTGTTGCTGTCCGAGACACTTTGGAACAACGACCCATTCACAGCGCTGAACACTGCGTTCCTGGGTCACGGCATCATCATCGAAGTGGCTGCGGACGCGCACATCACGCTGCCGATGCAGTTGCTATTTGTCTCGGCGCCGCACACCGAAGCCTGTGCCAGCCACCCTCGTGTCATCGTGACGCTCGGCGCCAACGCACATCTGACGATCATCGAAAGCTATTTTGGACTGGAAGGCGCAGCCAATTTCACCAATAGCTGTACCCAGATTGCTCTCGGCGCTGGTGCGCGACTCGATTATCTTGGGATGCAGCGTGAAGCCCAAAGCGATTTCCATGTCAGCCGCATCTACGTATCGCAGCAGGAAAACAGCCGCTGCGCTACACACATCTACAATCTTGGCGGCCAGTGGGTACGCAACGACCTGCGCGTGCGCCTCGAGGCTCCGGGGGCGTCTGTGCACATGGATGGGCTGTATCTCGTGGATCACCGCCGGCACGTGGACAACCACACGCGCATCGACCATCTGGTACCGCACACCACAAGCGATGAACTTTACCGCGGCATCATCCGCGATCGCGGCCGTGCGGTGTTCAACGGCAAAGTGGTGGTGACTGAAGACGCCGTCAAGACCGACGCCACCCAGACCAACAACAATCTGTTACTGACCCGCCAGGGCGAAATCGATACCAAGCCGGAACTCGAGATTTACGCAGATGACGTCAAGTGCGACCACGGCGCTACCATCGGACAACTGGACGAACAGGCGCTGTTCTATCTGCGCTCGCGCGGAGTGGATCTGGAAACTGCACGCGAAATGCTGACCGGCGCGTTTGCCCGTGTAGTCGCTGACCGCATCACCGCGCCTGATCTGCGTCGCTTCGTGTTGGATCAGCTGGCCACGTCGCTGCCGCAGGTGTCCACTGGGGAAAGTGCATGAGTGCTGTCAGCAAGCCGCGCATGGCTTCAATTTCAGCTACAACGGTGTTTGATCCGATGCTCATGCGCCGTGATTTCCCGGTACTGCAAGAAAGTGTCCACGGCAAACCACTGGTGTACCTCGACAACGCTGCCACCACGCAAAAACCCCAGAGCGTGATCGATGCACTCACGTACTATTACAGCCGAACCAACTCCAACGTACACCGGGGTGTGCATGCGCTCAGCGAGCTCGCTACCTCGCAATTTGAAGCGGCCCGCGAAAAAGTGCGGGGCTTTATAGGCGCCACCTCAACGCGCGAGATCATATTCACCCGCGGCACCACCGAATCAATCAATCTAGTGGCACAAAGCTTCGGTCGAAGTCAGCTGCGCGCCGGCGACGAAATCATCCTGTCGCACATGGAGCACCACTCCAACATCGTACCTTGGCAGCTCCTGTCCGAGCAGATTGGCGTTGTCTTGAAGGTTGTACCTATTACTGACGCCGGTGAACTGGTTCCAGGTGCGTATGAAAAACTTTTCAGCCCGCGTACCCGATTGATAGCACTCGCTCACGTATCCAACGCGCTTGGCACTGTTAACTCGGTGCAAGAAATTACAACCTTCGCCCACCAGCACCACGCGCTGGTGGTACTGGACGGCGCGCAGGCAGTGCAGCACATGCCGGTGGACATGCAGGCTCTCGATTGTGACTTCTATGCCTTCTCCGGCCACAAATTGTTCGGCCCCACCGGCATCGGCGTGCTCTATGGCAAAGGATCGCTGCTTGAAGAGATGCCTCCGTGGCAGGGCGGCGGCGACATGATTCGCACGGTGCGCTTTACCGGCAGCACCTGGAACGAATTGCCGCACAAGTTCGAGGCCGGCACCCCCAACATTGCGGGCGCCATCGGTCTGGGTGCCGCGATTGATTATCTCCAGAATGTCGGCATGGAGCGTGTCGCGCGGCACGATCAGGAATTGTTGGAGTACGGAACCGAACAGTTACAGCACATCGATGGGCTCAGGCTCGTGGGCACGGCGACCTTCAAATCCGGGGTGCTGTCATTTGTACTGGATGGAGTTCACCCGCACGACATTGGTACGATCGTGGATCAGGAAGGAGTCGCGATCCGTACTGGACACCACTGCGCGATGCCAGTGATGGAGCGTTTCGGCATCCCCGCCACCGCGCGCGCGTCGCTGGCCTTGTACAACACGCGGGCAGACATCGACGCCCTCATCGCCGCGCTCGGCAAGGTACGTGAGGTATTCAGCTGATGAACCTCAAGGAGCTCTACCAGGATGTGATCGTGGACCACAACCGTAGTCCGCGTAATTTTCGCAAGATTGCCGATGCCACACGTACGCAGGAAGGCTTCAACCCCCTGTGTGGCGACAAACTCATGCTGTATCTCAAGCTGGATAACGGACGTATCAGCGACGTCAGCTTCGAAGGTTCCGGTTGCGCAATTTCAGTCGCCTCTTCCTCTTTGATGAGCCAGAACATCAAAGGCAAGACCATAGAGGAAGCTGAACGACTCTTTGGCCAGATGCACGCGCTGCTTACCGGCGATGGCCATGCCTTGGACCTCGATTCCCTGGGTAGCCTGGCGGCGCTTTCCGGCGTGAGCAATTACCCCTCACGCATCAAATGCGCAAGCCTGTGCTGGCACACGCTCAATGCTGCACTGCATCAACCGGTTCATACGAAAGCGGTTGAAGTCTCCACCGAGTAAATATGTACGACCGTACACCCATACCGCTCCTGCGCGCCTGCAAGGCACAGATGGTCCCATCCGGCAATCCTGTGATCCTGCCGGAAGGCGTCACCGTAAACGTGACGCAGTCGCTGGGTGGCAGTTTTACCGTGTATGTCGACGGCAACCTTTTCCGCGTCGCCGGCGAGGATGCAGACGCGCTCGGCTTGGAACCCCCGGAACAACCCACCCTGCCTGAAAATCACACCGAATCCGATGTTGAAAAGCTCATCTGGGAACAGATGAAAACCTGCTACGACCCAGAAATTCCCATCAATGTGGTGGACTTGGGGTTGGTGTATGAATGCAAGCTCAACGACCTGCCGGAAGGCGGCAAACGCGTGGAAGTTAAGATGACCCTCACCGCACCCGGCTGTGGCATGGGCGAAGTGCTGTCGCGCGACGTCAAGGAAAAGCTCGAGTCCGTACCCTCCGTGAAACAGGCCAACGTCGAAATCGTGTTCGATCCGCCCTGGAACCGTGACATGATGTCCGATGAAGCCAAGCTTCAGCTTGGTATGTACTGATAATCACTGGAGTGAAGCTATGGCGAATTGGGTGAACGTCGGCTCAGTCGAAGAAATCCCTTCCGGTCAATACAAGACCATAGACATCAATGATGTCCTGGTCGCCGTGTTCAACATTGGGGGCAAGTTCTACGCTATCGAGGATGTCTGCACTCACGACGGCGGTATCCTTACCGGCGGTGAATTGAAAGGCTGCGTCATCACCTGCCCGCGTCATGGCGCCCAGTTCGATGTACGAACTGGCGATGTCCTGGCGCCACCTGCCTATGAACCCGTGTCGACCTTTCCGGTTCAAATTCTGGATGGCATGGTGCAAGTTCAGGATGATCGTTGGGATTAGTTATCAAGGTAGATCAACCCGATCATGGATTAGCAAAATACGTCCGAACGAATTGCCATGAATATCACCCTGGACTGATAAATAAATCCAGGGGCAATTTCCGACCCGAACTGGTCAGTGGCGGGTGTCAGCTTTTGGGGAGGTTGGCCCGCCAATGTCCTGCGTGACCTACTACCCCAAGCTGCGCAGCGAAGCGACGCAGCTTGGGGTAGTCCGAGTTGATGTAATTGTTAGGTTGCGGGTTTGATAGCTTCAATGGTTGCCGAAACAACATATTCAGTGATGTCGGTTCCCGGTGCCCAGTCGCGGATGAAAGACTTACTCTCATCTTTGGGGACCACACGAATTTCCGTAAATCCGCTTGCCCCTAGCATTGCTTCAATTTCTGTTACTAGGGAAGCGCCAGCCATGCAGCCGGTATAAAGCGCTATGTCGAGCTTGATCTCAGCCGGTAACTCGGCGAATGCCACGACATCCGAGATCGCTAGACGACCACCGGGCTTTAGAACACGAAATGCATCGGCAAACACACGAGGTTTATCAGGCGACAAGTTAATGACACAGTTTGAGATGATCACATCCACAGTCCCGTCCGCCACCGGTAGATTTTCAATCTCGCCAAGCCGGAACTCAACATTTCTGTAACCGCCATTGACTGCGTTGCCACGGGCCTTGGAAACCATCTTCGGGGTCATGTCCACACCGATGACCTGTCCGGCATCTCCGACCTCGCGCGCGGCCAGAAAACAATCGAAGCCGCCACCGCTGCCCAGATCAAGGACCACTTCACCCGCCTTAAGTGCCGCGATCGCTTGTGGGTTACCGCAACCCAGCCCCATGTTCGCACCCAGTGGCACGACCGCGACATCATTGTGACTGTAACCGAGCGCTTGGGACAGACTTTCCGCATTCCCAGCCGGAGCGCCGCAGCACGAAGGTCCGGAACCGCAGCCAGCAACCCCGTTCTCTGCCACGCGGCCATATTGCTGGCGAACTGCCTGGCGTATTTCGTCATTTTTCAAGATATCCATAGAACTCTCCTATCATTAAAAGTTGCGACGTCGGTTGCGTCGTACAGCTAAAGACGGAGAACCTGCCAAAAAGACGCAAACCTGATTTGCGGGATAAATCACCCGCATCGATTGCTGCGGCTTTTGTCGCGCGGCTCGTAACCGACTATGCGGCCCCGACTGGTCTCGATGTCGCAACAGTCAAGTAGTCGCTGGCGCAGTTTTTCCCTGCCACGTTGCACCCGTGATTTAGCTCCAGAGAGTGAAATCCCTAGGCGCTCGGCCACATCTTTTTGCGGTATACCCTCAATATCCGACATCATCAGCGCGTCCCGATACGTTTCTGGCAATTCTGCGATCAGCGGTTGCACGCATGACGCTAATTCCGCGACGTAGTCTCGCTCCGCCTCTGGTGAAGCTAACTCGTCGGAAAGTTCATCCCAGTGCTTTTGCGCACGATAGTAGTCGGTAATGGTATTCGCGGTAATCCGGTACAGCCAGGCCGGAAAGCTCCCGGGAGACTCGACCGTATGCAGGGCCACGTAAGCCTTGACGAACACTTCCTGGAGGATGTCATCCACCGCCTCGGGCTTTCTCACCCGTTTGGCGATGTAGCTACGCAAACGAGTCTTGTGTTCAAGCCAAATATCAGTCACGGGTGTCATGGGCTGAGCAACCTAACTATATAAATATATGGACTAGTCGATCCGATTATAAATCTCGCACTGTACGCCACCAACAGTGGCACTATCACGTGATTTTTTAGGCAACTTAGCGGCACTCGGTCCAGCGAACAATGTGCAGTTTAACCGGAAGCAACAGACACTGGGAACAGGTTTTCATGCGCCGCCACTAGCACAACAGGGCAAGCCTCCAACGGCCGCAACCGAGCGACTTGAAAAAGGCCCACACCGGCCGCTCTTGACCGAATTTTGCCTGTGGCAAAAACCAACCCGCTGCGGCCACACAGATGGCCTGGTTAGCCACCTGTCAAAACTGGTAGAGCCGAGATTCGTTTGCAACGCCACCTCACTTCTTCTAGCCAGAAGTTGGCCTGCCAGTGAAAACCGCCAATTGAGCGGCGAAAGCACGCTCGAAGGCGGGGCGTGCTTCACCGCGGGCGACATAGGCGGAGAGGTTCGGAAATTCGTACAGTATCCCCGATCCCTTCGACCTAAACAGCACCGCCACCATCTGAAGGTCGCCCGCGTTCTCGAGCTTTGGGATCGATACGGATCGTGTCAGCTTTTGGATGATTTATCAGGCGGTCCATTAGCGCTTCGCCTAAACTTAGCAATGAAATACGGTTCCCAAGTTCTCCCGCCATCGTTGGACGAGGATTCCTCGAAATCAGATGAGGTGGCGGTAATGCGAGACCACACCGCGCGGAGCAGCGCCACTCGCCCGTGAAACAGTTCCTGATCGTAGAACTCACCGCGCCCATTCTTGAATTCACCATACATCGGCTGGCCGAGCAGACCATCGCTGCTCGTGGCGAAGGTCTTATTCCATTGACCGGATTGGGGGTCGTAGAGAAATAGGACCAGAGCTTCAAGATGACCGGCCAAGCCTTTGGCCTCGATCACCTCCAATTGCGCGCGACCACCCCAGATTTTGTGGACGACAGCTGTACCCTCGAAATTATTCCAATGATTGACGCCGCCGGATTGTTGCAGGGCCTTGATATGCACGTTCCACGATCCGAAGTTGAAGTTCATATCGTCTTGGTGATTGTGCAACGGACTAGCGGATGCTAAGGCAGGCAACAATGACGCTAGGCAACCAATCAGCAGCGCTCGCATGAGTGAATTCAAATTCATAGTGTTCTCCTCGAATCGTTCTGAAGACATTGAACCACCCCAGTTATTCAGGGGAGGTTGGTTTGAGGTCAAGCCGCCTCGGCGCGCGCAGCCGATCGGATAGTTCCCTCAGTTATGCGAAGTGCCATGTTATACGGCCTGTGTTACACGGATCATGGTTCTAAACTACGCTACACGTCGGCTGTGGTCGTAACCCACGAGAATACGCCGATCCTCATGGCGACCCGCCACTTCCATTGGGTTCCGCCGCACCAACAAATTTCGTCGGCTTGGATCTCGTCTATTACGTAGAATGGCCGGTTACGGGCAGCCGGTTTCGAGAGATGGAGGTCAACAGTTGGCCGCGGGCAGCCGCTCAAGTGATGTTAATTACCTCATTTTTTTAACGGACATCGGGTTTGTTCTTATCGCTATTCTCTACCGTATACTCACCATCAATGGTTGTGCCTTCATCGTGCATATGCGAATGATGCGGTGGATGCAGATTGAGCCCTAGCTTGCGGCGCAACCACCAGGCACGTAGATACAGGACTATAAATAGTATCGCAGCGACACCGATCAGGATTGCGACAATGACCGCGCCGAAAAACAGCGCGATCACGCCTACGGCAATCAGCAACAGCGTAGTCAAGAGCCTGGCGATCGGGCCACGCTGGGATTGAGATTGCATGCCTTGCAGTCGAAACATTGGCTTTCTACTCCAGGGTACCTCTAAAAATCAGAGATTTTGGTTTGTGGGTAGGCAGAAATGACCGAGGAACCGGAGTGTACACGCTAGTACATGAGGCTTCCGAGGTCATTTCTAACACCCCCAGAAAACAAAAGAGCGATTTTTAGAGGTGCCCTCCACTCATTGCAGGAATTTGTTGCTGATCTGCGCGGTAGCTGAAGCCATGTCGATGGACTGCATATCGCTTTCGCGGCTCTCGGCGGGCGGTTCGAATGCTATCCGCCTTTCCGCATCATTGATCGTCTGCCAGCGCAGCGCCGTGGACGAACGCCGGCGCGGATAGAAGGCTGCAGTATTGCGGTTGAGCGCTGCCGCTACGTGCAACGGTCCGGTGGAACCGCTGATGAACACATCACAGAATTGCAAGTGCATAGCAAATTTAACTAGTCCCTCCTGCGAAATATACACGCCATGAGGAATTCCCGTGAGCAACCTGGAAAGCGCCTGTACCTGCCCCTCCTCGTCCGGTCCCGCCGTCAGGACCACATAGTGCCCGTTGCGGGACTGTAAGCCGCGGATTAGCTCCGCATATTGCGCCAGTGAAAGATTATTGGCGGAACCACCGTGACCAGCATGCACAAATACCAAGTGTTGTGAATTACCGACACCATGCTTGTCTCTGAAATCCTGTGCCAAGCGCTGAATTTCAGTCGTATCGAAATGCAAATAAGGCGGTGGAGGTAATGGTAATTCTTGGTGATCGCTATCCTTCAAATACTGCTTTATAAGATCCAGATTGTATTCATACTCAGGCTTCGTTGATTCTGAACGCCATTGCTTAAGACGGTGGTTATAGAATAACTGCGCCAGCTTGGTCGCTGGCGCCAGTCGATATGTGATACCTGCCAACCACACCGCCAGTCCGGTGTCGAAACGCGAGAACAGCGTAACCACCGCATCGAAGCCTTTCGGCCGCAGGATGTTTGCCAAAGCCCGGCCGTTACGCCAGTCACCATGCAGCTTCGGATCAATCAAGACCTCGTCCACGAAATGGCATATTTTCGCCAACGGTGCCGTATAGGCCGGCACCAGCACTGCGATATGTGCATCGAGAGCGCTGGCTCGCAGCAAAGCCAGCGCCGGCCATGCCAGCATAAAATCACCGAGCTTGTCGTTGCGGATGACGAGGATGCGCTGGTGAGGTCGAATCATGGATAGCTTGCCATCAAAAGCCGGGCAGCTGGCTGCCACATGAGAGTAGGCCATCATTCACCATTAGCAGACCCGGAGTTATGGTTAGTGTTTTCATATTTCTCCAGCAGCGCCTGGAAGCGTGGATCCTTGCGGATCGGATCCCACGCAGGGTCAAATTTGAGGATAGGTATAGAGATAAAGGAACCCGCAGGTATCTGCAGCAGATGCTGTAGCTGTTCGACCGCCATACCCACATGACCAATACGAGCTTGTACCTGTGCCTGTGTGAGAAGGTACTCTTGACCCTCCCACGCGTTTCTTGCCACTGGGCTGAGCACCACCGCACGCTCCGCTTCGGCCTGCGACTGCGCAATGTCACCGAGTCCGGCCAACGTCAAGGCCAGATTGGCATGCAGATCGGCACTGTTCGGTGTGGCCTTGAGCCAGGTTTCTAGCTGTGTGCGTGCCTGCCCAAAGGAAAACTACGAACGGACCG
>JBOIBD010000062.1:0-13149 GCA_050739415.1 Gammaproteobacteria bacterium
CAGTTACCTACGGATCAACGAAACGCAGCATTGGAAAAGCTGATGGTTAAAAGTGCCGGTTCGGGCAACGGCTGAACGTAACGCCGCGTTGCCCAGCGCAGGCTACGGCACGATACCGGTCCACTCCGGTGTTTCGAATTTGCTCGCGGCCAACGCACGTGCCTCTTCGAGCTCGCTATCTTTCAATCGCTCTTCGGTCAGCCCGTGTAACGCGCGGAAAGTCTGAATCATGTGCTCGATCACCGCAGCACGTGACATACCCGTCTGGCTGCGCAACGGATCCACACGTTTAGCCGCACTGGCGATGCCCTTGTCGGAAAGTTTCTCGCGGCCGATTCTCAGCACCTGCAGCATTTTCGCGGCATCGATGTCGTACGCCATGGTGACGTGGTGCAGCACCGCGCCGTGACGGCGCGCCTGCGCGGCACCCGCGATCTTTCCGGACGGCGAGGTGATGTCATTCAACGGCTGGTAGCGCGCCTGGATTCCGAGCGTGCGCAAGGCCTCGATGACCCAGGCATCGAAGTAGGCGTACGACTCCTGGAACGACATGCCCTCGACCAGCGCCGCGGGTGCATATAACGAGTAGGTAATGGTGTTGCCGGGTTCCACGAACATCGCACCGCCGCCGCTGATGCGCCGCATTACCTCGATACCATGACGCCGGGCCGCCTCCGCGTCTACTTCGTTGTGTAATGACTGGTAGCGGCCAATGATGACCGCAGAGGCAGCCCACTCCCAGATTCTCAAAGTGGGCGCGTGACGCCCGGCGCCAACCGCTGCGGTCAGCAACTCGTCGAGCGCCATGTGCAGCGATGGCATTTGTGCGGGCACGTGAATCAGATTCCAGCGATAATCTTCCCAATGGCTGCGACTCATCGCATGTCTCCGAGTGCCCGCCGCACCGCACGCGCCACGGCCGCCTCCGAGATGCCATACATCGCTACGCGTTTGCTCAACACCGTTTGCAGATGTGTGGTCAAGGCAGTCTCATCGGAGTCCGCCGGCTGACCGTTCAGCGCCGCGTTGATCCAGTCGAGTGCACTGTCCGGTTCCAGGAAAAAATCACCGCTGATTTGCACCCGACTCAGGCGTCCTTCACGCACCTCCAAGTCCGCGGCCACCAGTTTGCCGCCTGGCATTTTGTATTCACCGTGCATCACGTCACCCTCCTGCACTCACCGCACACCACTACCCACTCTCGGGCGCGCCGGCCATATCCACCACGGATGCGAGCTGTGCTTGACCCATGTGTGTATCACGCGGGACGACGCTGCAGGCGGTACACCACGGTCGCCAGCGCTGTCACCCCGGACGCGGCGAATCCCGGTTGGGAAGCCAGAATGTCACGCCGTTCCAGTAGCGCTACTTCCCAATCCGCATCGAACAGGCGGTGGATCTCGGATTCCTCCACCGAAAACGGCGGACCCTGCATTTCGCTTTGCCGGTATTCGAGCGTGATCATCAGGCCGCGGCAATCCGCCGGCAGCTTGGTGTATACCTCGCGCGCGTATCGGACACGCATGGGTGCAGGCAACGCGATGATGGCTGCACGGTCATACACCGCGAGGCACGATTCGAATACGCGTGCCGGCACCTTGAAGATGTCGCCCTGGATCAGCGTGAGGTCACCGACTGTGTAATGCACGCCGTCTACTTGATGCTCTGGCTGCGCCACAAGGTGATTCTCGGAAAAAAACTGCGTCACCGCGAGTTCCGAAAGTTCCACTCCGAGAACCGCAAAACCCTGCTTGGCGAGCCACAGCAGATCGGGCGATTTACCCGCGAGCGGCACCAGCACGCGGCTGCCGGCCGGCACATGGAGCGCCGGCCAATGCTGGAGCAGCAGCGGCATCGGCTCGCTGTGGTGCCAGCCGGTACGGCCCTCGCGCCAGCGTTGCAGCCAGTAGTCATCTTTCAATTGTGTGACTCCGGATCACCGCGAGCCGGTGAACAGCGGCGCATCACAACATGGCGCCACGCATGCGCCGCAATTTGTTGAACTCCGCCTGTGGGGTAAAACGGCCAAGATAGGTCGGGACCACGGCTTCCAACGCCACGGGTTCGATGCCGAAAGCCGCGAATCCGTTTTCCTTGCACACGCTGTCGAGCTTGAGTGAACGATAGTTGTCCAGCGAGAAGGGTTTGCCCGGAACCCACTCCAGGATTGCCGCCTGCAGCCACGACAGTGGACGCGGCAGACTGATGATGACGCGGTGTAGCCCCTGCAGTCGGGCCGTATAACGCACCAGTTGCCGTAGCGTGTAGACGTTAGGGCCGCACAAACTGTAACGTTTTCCGAAGCTGGCGCGTTCGTTCAGGCTGCGTGCAAATGCTTCCGCCACATCACCTGCGTAAACGGGCGCGAACTTTGATTTCGGACAGGCCAGCGGAAACACGCCCGGCACCAGGCGCAGCAGTTTGGCGAAACGGTTGATGAAGCTATCGCCCGGACCGAAGATCACACTCGGTTCGAACACTGTAACGTGTAAGTCACTTTGTGCCTTTAATACCTGCACCGCCGCTTCGGCCTTGCTGCGCAGATAATGGCTCGGCGCATGCTCACTCGCGTTGAGTGCGCTCATCTGCAGCAAGCGCGGTACGCCGGCGTGCTTGCAGGCTTCCAGCAGCTTGTGCGCGAGCTCCACGTGTACGTGATGGAAACCCTTGCCGCGGTGACCACGCTCGTTGAGGATGCCTACAAGATTGACCACCGCGTCGCAGCCGGCAAGTTCGCGTTTGAGCGTTTCCGGGTTGTGTATATCCGCATCCACCAACGTGACAGTGGGCAGCACCAGCAGTGCGTAATGCCGCACCCGCGAGCGCGTCAGTATTTTCACATTGAAATTGCTTCCAGCCAGGCGTGCGGCCAGATGCCGGCCGACGAAGCCGGTACCGCCCAATAAGCAAATGGTGGATCTGGGCATGGCGCATCCTTTCTCGTTACGCTCGGGTTTCAATACTCCACCGCGAAACGTTCATTGGTCAAGAGTCAGTGGTTATTGTTCACAGTCAGGGCAATATCGGTGGGAATGGTGCCGAGACGTGTGCTGAGACGTTCTGTAGATCCATGCAGACGCCAGTCGAAGATGACTGCGCTGCTCAGGACGCGGCGCACATAGCTGCGGGTTTCCCAGAATGGGATCGTATCCACCCAAACATCCGCCGGAATGCTGCCGCTTTGTGGTAACCAGGCATTCACGCGTTTCGGCCCGGCGTTGTAGGCAGCGGTGGCCAGTGGCTCGCTGCCGTCGAAACGTTTGAACATGTCACTGAGGTAGGCGCTGCCGAGCGTCAGGTTATTGGCCGGATCCAGGAGCGCGTCGTCATCATCCAAGACCAAGCCGAGATTCGCAGCCACGTGCTGGCCGGTGGCGGGCATGAGCTGCATGAGACCGATGGCACCGGCGGGAGATACGGCGCTGGGACGGAACACGCTTTCCGAGCGGATCAGCCCATATACCCAGGGCAGATTCAGGCCAAGCGCTTGTACGCGCGGCGCGAGCGTAGCTTCGAAGGCGAGTGGGTAACTGATTGTCAGATCCCCCCAACAGCCGGAGTTGGCAAGTGTCTGGATAGCACGTCCGTACCAGCCCCATTCCTGCGCCATCAATCCCGTCTGACAGCGCGCCGGTTTCGAGAGTGGCGTACTCGCTGTCTGCCATTCGGCGTCGGCATAGGTGTAGAGGTCCGCGTAAAACAATTCGCGTGCGCGCACGAAACCGGGCCGCTCGCCCAGTTGTGTGATTACGTCCGGTGACGGTTTGCTGGGTTCCTGTGTGATGGTATAGCTCAGGTTCAATTGGTCGGCGGCCAGGAAGCCGTAGTAGTCCATGCCGTCGGCAAGGGATTGGTAAATGGCCGTAGCTTTATCAGACTGGCCGGTAGCAGCCAGCGCGCGCGCCTGCCAGTAACGCCATTCAGGTTTGGCGGTTTCCGCACCGAGCAACGGCAGGATTTTGAGCACGGTATTCCACTGGCCATCGCGCAGCGCGGTGCGGATGCGCCATTCCGTGACCCGCGGGTCACCGGAGTGTTTCACCTGTGCCAATAATCTCGCGGCATCGGGCAGATGGTCCCAGGCAGATTCCAGCGCCAGCCGGACTGTCATAGCCTGCCTGTCGTCCTGGTCGAAGTGATAGCTGCGTGACAGCACGGTCCAAAGATGACGTGCGCGCGCAGGATCGGTGCGCGCCACCAGTTGCACGCCGTTGATCAACAGGATTTGGTACTTCGCTTCATCCGGCACTTGGATGTTCTCGAGGGTGTGCGCCGGGTCCGCTGCCATGTCAAGCCAGATGCGGGCCCAGGGCCGGTCGACGGCGTCAAGCTGCGGTAACAGTTGTCGTGCCAGCGCGTAGCGACGCGCCTGCAAAGCTCCTTGTATGCGTTGTACCACCATGTCATTGGTGATGTGGCGGTGCGCTTTCAGATACTGGAATGCCGGAGCACAGGTATCCGGTTGTGCATGCGGCACCAGCCACAAATGCTGTGCGGCGACGATCCAGGCATCGCGATTCTGGGTGTCATCGCCAACGAGGTGGGCACTCACCGCCGCGCAACGCAGCGCCGGTGCAGTATCGTTTTGGTAATACGTCAGGAAAACATCCCATTTTCCCTGTTTGGCCAGTTCCAGCAACCACGCCTGACGCAGCGCGTCGATAACCGGCAGTTGCGCCTGTTCCTTGAGGAAGGATTCCACCGCGCCCGCTGGCTGCTTTGCCAGCGTGCTGTCGAGGTAGGCATAGCGCAGATATGGATACAGCGGATAATCGGCCAGCTCGTTGAGAAACGGTGTGAGCGCGGCGAGATCGCCTTTCTGGGCGGCCGCCCAGGCCAGCTTGAAATCGGCGCGTTCGGTGGCCAAGTTCGTCGCGAACGCGGGCGGAATCATGCAGACCAGCAGGGAAACGGCGAGCAAACGGGACATCCAGGTCATAGTTGTGCATTATCTCGAAGTTGAAATAAATTGCTAGCGTTGAACGCATCCGTTAGCCTTCCAGCAGCAACAATCGCTGACAACGGAGTTATCAACGTGCCGAAACTCGATCAGATTCTTTCCAAATTCGATTACGCATCGCTTGCGCAGAATGCGCTCAGGATAGCGTTGATCCTGCTCATTGCGTTCGTAGTGTGGCTGATTATCCGTTTTGTGATCTCGCGTGTCGAAGCGCGGATCATCAAACATTCGGAAGAGAAGGGCGACAGCGCCGGCGAGGCGAAGCGGCGCGCTTCGACGCTCACCTCACTTATCCACCGGCTGCTTTTCGTCCTTTATTGGCTCGCGGTGGTGCTCACGCTGCTCTCGCAGCTCGGCATCAATATCGGAGCGCTGCTGGCCGGCGCGGGCGTCGCCGGTCTGGCGCTGAGTTTCGGCGCACAATCGCTGGTCAAAGACGTGATCAGCGGCTTTTTCATGGTGATGGAAAACCAGATACGGGTCGGCGACATCGCCACAATAAATGGTACTTCTGGCACAGTCGAAGCGATTGCCTTTCGCACCACGCTGCTGCGCGATCTCAATGGGGCGGTACACGTTTTCCGCAATGGTGAGATCGAGAATCTCGCCAACCTGACCCGCGACTGGAGCGGCTACAATTTCGAAATCGGCGTCGCGTACAAAGAAGACACCGACAAGGTCATCGCGGTCATCCAGCGTGTGGGCCGGGAAATGAGAAATGACCCGGAACTCGGTCTGAACATGATTGAGGACATGGAAATCTTCGGCGTTAATCAGCTCGCAGATTCCGCGGTGATCATCAAGGGCCGGCTCAAAACCCAGCCGAGTGCCCAGTGGTCCACCGGTAGGGCGTTTCTGGCACGCGTCAAGAAAGCGTTTGATGCCGAGGGCATCGAGATTCCATTTCCGCACCGCACCTTGTATTTCGGCGATGCCAGTCCGCCGTTCAAGATCAGCCGGATCGGTAACGATCCGCCAGACAAAGACACCCTCTAGCGGCCGCCAGGAACATCCGTTACACCACCATGTCCAAAATGTGATTTAGCGGTAGCAGCAGGCTTCATTTTCATTTGCGCACAAAACAGATGCGCAAGGAGCGCAGTATGAACTTCACCAGTATCAATCCCGCCAACGGCGAGAAAATCAAGGAATACCCTGTGTGGGACGCGGCGCGTCTCGAGCAGGCGTTGGCGCTGACGGCTGCTGCTACGACCACCTGGAGCGCGCGGTCTCTGTCCGAACGCACCGACCTGTTGCGCCGTGCAGGTGAGGTGTTGCTCAAGCATCGTGATGAATACGCCACGATCATGAGCCGTGAGATGGGCAAGCTGATCGGTGAAGCCCGTGCCGAGATCGAGAAATGCGCGCGCTGCTGCGAATACTATGCGGAAAATGCTGCGGAACTGCTCGCCGACGTGGCGGCGAAAACCGATGCGTCGAGAAGTTATGTGGCCTACCAGCCACTCGGTACGGTGCTGGCGATCATGCCGTGGAATTTCCCGTTCTGGCAGGCGATCCGCGCCGCTGCACCGGCCCTGACCGTCGGCAACACGCTGGTGTTGAAACATGCGGATAACGTGTCGGGCTGCGCGCTCGCCTTGGAGCAGGTGTTCCGCGAAGCCGGTTATCCGGATGGCGTGTTCCAGACCCTGATGATCGGCATCCCGCAGGTGGAGGCGGTTATCAAAGACCCGCGCGTGCATGCGATTACGCTGACCGGCAGCGAACGCGCTGGTCGCGCCGTCGCCAAGGCCGCGGGTGAATCCCTGAAGAAATGCGTGCTGGAGTTGGGTGGCTCCGATGCTTTCGTGGTGCTGGAGGATGCGGATATAAAACTCGCCGCGGAAATCGGCGCAAAATCCCGCTACCAGAACGCCGGCCAAAGCTGCATCGCTGCGAAACGGTTTATCGTGGTCGAAAGTGTCGCCCAGGCTTTCCTCAAAGAATTTCGCGCCCGTGCCGAAGCACTCAAGCCAGGCGATCCGCTGGACCAGAAAACTACGCTTGCGCCCATGGCACGTCTCGATCTGCGCGACAATCTGCACAAGCAGGTGGAGGATGCACTGGCCAAAGGCGCGAAAGCGCTGGTTGGTGGCAAGTTTCTGGCGGACAAAGGTGCGTACTACGCGCCAACAATTCTCGACGACGTTACGCCCGGTATGCGCGCCTGGGAAGAGGAATTATTCGGGCCGGTGGCGAGCATCATCCGCGTGCGTGACGAAATCGATGCTTTGAAAGTCGCCAACGGTACCCACTACGGGCTGGGCGGCAGTGTCTGGACCCACGACAAAAAACGCGGTGAAACCTTTGCTCGCCGCATGCAATCCGGCAGCGCGTTCGTGAATGGCTTGGTGAAAAGCGACCCGCGCATGCCATTCGGAGGCATCAAGAATTCCGGTTACGGCCGCGAACTCGCGCGTCACGGTATCCATGAATTCACAAACGTCAAGACAATCTGGATCGGGTGACGGTCGTGACTTTGCTCAAGGTGCCGCGGCTGTTTTCGGCTTGCGTGCCCACGACAGTATTTCCCTGACCTTGGGTGGCGCGCCGGTATTCAGCAATCCGATTTTGAAGATACGCGCGGACAGATACAGTGCAAAGATTACGGCAACCAGCAGCAGCGCGGTAGTCGCGATGTAATCAATCATCGGTGGCGGCGCACCCGAACGGCTCATCATCAAAAACGGTGTGAGCGGTGGCACATAGGACAGCACCCGCGCCCACAGCGCAGTCGGATCCTGCGCCACCGGCACCATGAGAATCAGCGGCAGTACCATGAACAGCATCACTGGCGTCATGTAAGGCTGCGCTTCACGGATGTTGTTGACCGCGGCGCCAATGGCGCCGGTCACCGCGGCATACAACAAGAAGCCCAAGATGAAATACACCAGGAACCACGCAATATTCCAGACGCTGATGCCGGCGAGAATCGCACCGGCAAAGCCGCCGAGATGAAACGCGCTGCCAAAAGCCGCAAGCAATCCGAGAATCAGCAGCAGCCAGCCGCCTACCAGGGTCACGCCAACGCACGCCACGCCGAGTGTCTTTCCGGCCATGATGTCGGAAGGCTCGAGCGCCGCCAGCAACATTTCCGCGATGCGGTTGGATTTCTCCTCGATCGTGGACATCATCAGCAGTTGCGCAATCTGCATGATTGAGATGAACAGCAAATAAACATAGCCAACTGGTAACCATTGCGCGGCCTGTTCCGCAAGGGTCGCGGTGGTCTGTCCGTGCTTCGTGACAAGCTGGTTGTCAAAACTCACCGTCTGGCCAATCAGTTTGGCCTGCTCGGTACTCAGGCCAGCCTGCGATGCACGGCGTGCCTGCACTACCGCTGATACCTTGGCGCTGAACCAGTCGCGCAAATCGGTATTCGTCAGATTGTGGGAGGCATAAACAAATTGCGCATCGGGCGCGAGTGGATCGGCAGGCAGGATGAAATATCCGTACAGATCGCCTTGCGCTACCGCAGCGTGCAGCGAATCCGGCGCCCGTTGGACCAAATGAAAGCGTGCGATCGAGAGGCCCCGATCGACACCGGCGGCTGTCTCGGGCGTGAGTCCCACATACCATTGAGCGAGCGCCGTGCGCTGCTGCCAGATTGCCAGCGCAGCCGGTACAGTAGGCACGGGGCTGCCGGCGACCAGCGCTTGCGCCAGGGACTCGCGATTTTGCCGATCAAGCTTCGACGCATCCGGCGCAATCGCGGCGAGCACCGGCGGCAAGGTTCCCCGTGCAGGCGCTGGCAGGCGCGCGGCCAAGGCCAGCAGTTCGGTGTAATCCTCGCCGGCAATCCGCTGCTCGACGGCCGGCAACAACCAGCCGGAATGGTCCACCACCGCGTAGTCGTGCGCGCCACTGTAATGTTGGATCAGTGCCGGCACCAACATGATGGCCAGCAGAATCAAGGGCGTAAGCATCAGGCTCACCCAGAAACGCCGGCGCAGTACATAGGCCACGTAATCGCGCTGTGCGACCAGCCATGCCTTATGCAACGTCATGTTCGTCCCCCACCATGCTCAGGAAGATCTGCTTGAGCGATGTTTCGCGCGTATCGAAGCGCCGAATGCGCACGCGTTCGACAAGAATGCGGAGCAGCGCCTGGGTATCGGCGCCGGGCGCGAGGCGTAGTTCCGCATGCTGGCCGGCATCATCGACGCCGATGACGCCCGGTAGTTCACGCCACGCACCCGGATCACCTTCGTAGTCCACGATGACGCTGCGTTCGGCTTGCGCCTTGATCTCCGCGAGCGGGCCGTCGAGCTTGCGCACTCCATGATCAATGATGATGATTGAGTCGCAGATCTGTTCGGCATGCTCTACCACATGTGTGGAGAAAATCACGGTGCGTCCCTCGCGCTTGTACTGTTTGATGAGGGTCAACACCATTTCGGAATTCACCGGGTCCAACCCCGAGAACGGTTCATCGAGCACCACGAGTTCCGGATCGTGCAGCAAGGTCGCGATGACTTGCACCTTCTGCGCCATGCCTTTCGATAAGGTGTTGCATTTGCTGTCGAGCCTCTCACCGAGCCCGCCGGCCGCAAGGCGCGTACGCGCGCGGCTGCGGGCTTCACGCCGTTCGAGGCCACGCAACTGTCCGAAGTACGTCACCATATCCAGCACCCGCATGTCCTTGTACAGGCCGTTTTCCTCGGGCAAGTAACCGGTGCGTGCGCGCACACTCTTGGGTGCGCAGTCACCGAGTACGGTCACGCTGCCGGAATCCGGATCGAGTATGCCGGTAATCATGCGCAAGGTCGTGGTCTTGCCGGCGCCGTTGCGGCCCAGGAAGCCATAGATGCTTCCGGTCGGTACCTCGAGCGACAGCCGGTCCACGGCCTTGTGTGCGCCGAAGTATTTACTGGCTTCGTGAATGGCGATGGCATTAGTCACGTATGTATTCCCGGCATGAAAGTTTCGTGATTATATGAGATGGACCGCTACCCACAGGCATGACAACTGTCATGCACGCGCAGATACAAACAGGGCCGCATCGCGGCCCTGTAATTCAAGCAAGCGTCAAAAAAACTTATTCGCTTGGGTTGCTATCCGTTGTCCCCGAAGGTGCCGGCGTGGAACTGGCAGGTACCTTGTGGGTTGCATCCGGTTGAACCTTATGCGTCGCGTCGGGCTGCACTTTGTGGGTCGCATTCGGCGCGGCTGCAGCAGTGCTGCCATTCGGTGCAGGTGTATTTTGTGCTTGTACGCCAGCGGCGCTCAACAACAGCGCGCCACACAGCAATGGGATTACCTTGGTGATTCTCGACATGATTGAACTCTCCTGGTGGTTGTCGTGGTTATCGAATACGCGGCGGGGTGGATTGCGTGCTGGCTGCAGCTGCCGGTGTGCTTTGCATTACGGACGGCTTGTGCGTGGCTTCCGGGCTCATGGCTGGAGCCTTGGTGTAGTCGAAGGTCTTGGAGGTCAGCACATTGCCGCTGCCGTCCACCACGTCCACGGTCCAGGTGCCGGTCTGGCTCGGGAGGAGTGTCTTGTCGGACCACACACGCCAGTGGTTGGCCTTGGGCTCGAACTTCACCTCCGCCATGGTCTTGCCGTCGAATACCCAGCGGTGGGTGATGGTCTGGCCGGTGGCGCCTTTCAGTACGCTGAAGAAAAACACCTGGTTATGACTGTTATCGAGCGTGGTGATGTCGTCAGCCGGCGCACGATTATTGACGGCGGTGGTGAATTGAGCCTGGCCTACACTCGCGGTCGCCGCGGCAGCGGCTGTCGTTGCCGCCATCGCATTTGTCGCAGGGGCGGCCGGCATCGCAGTCGCGGCAGCAGGAGTAGTTTGGGCACCCGCAATGCCTGTACCCAGCAACAATGCTGCCCCCAACATCATGATGAAGGTCTTGTGGATCTTGACCATAAAAATCTCCTTGGTAAACGACGAAAAGTTTGTCCCGTAGGCTGCGCAGTATATAGCTTGTTTCCGAGCGTGATTTGGTCAGGCCCATATTTTGTAAGCGGACATAATGCGGGCTGTGATGAAACAGGGAAAGAAAAGGGCTCCTTGCGGAGTCCTTCAAGTTATGGACATAGAAATAAATTAGCCAGGCAGCACCAGATAGAAAATCTGGTCATTGTGGCGCACCCGTAGTGCCACCGGTCCATTGATATGGCTCAGCGCTTTGCGGAACTCCTCGACATTTGACACCGTTTCGCGGTTGATGCCGGTGATGACATCGCCTTGCCGCAACCCGGCCATGTAGGCCTCGCTGTTCGGGTCCACACCCGTTACCAGCACGCCTTTCACTTGGCCATACAGCGGCGAACTCTCATTCAGATTGCTCACGGTGATGCCGCGCAGTTGCGGATGCTCGGAAGACGCGATCTGCTCGGATTCTGCCTTGCCAATCTTGGCATTGATCGTCATCTGCTTGCCGTTACGGATTACGCCAAGTGCGAGTGGCGTTCCCACCCGCATCGCGCCGATTGCATTGGCAAGATCCGCAGAGCTGGTCACAGGACTGCCGTTGACGCTCACGATCACGTCATTGGGTTTGATGCCGGCTTTCTCGGCCTGGGAACCGGGTACCACCTGATTAACAATTGCACCCTGGTTTTGAGGAATCTTGAGGGCTTGTGCCAGATCTGGTGACAGGTTTTGGAGGGACACACCCAAAACGCCGCGATCCACTTTGCCGTATTGGATGAGCTGGTCCATCACACCCTTGGCCATATTGATGGGGATGGCAAAACCGATACCGATGTTGCCGCGGCTGCTGCCGCTGGTCACGATCATGGTGTTGATGCCTACCAATTGACCTTCGAGATTCACCAGCGCACCGCCGGAATTGCCCGGATTGATGGCGGCGTCGGTCTGGATGAAGTCGGAATATTTGCCGTCCTGCACCTGGGTACGTCCCTTGGCACTGACGATGCCGGCGGTGACGGTGTGGTTGAGGCCGAAGGGATTGCCGATGGCGATGACGAAGTCGCCGACCTGCAAGTCAGCGGAATTGCCCAACGGAATCTGGGTGAGATCGTCCGCCTTAATCTGCAACACAGCGAGGTCGGTATCGGGATCCCGGCCTATGACCTTGGCCTTGAAAGTGCGGTTGTCGTACAGCGTCACCGTGATTTTGTCGGCGTTTTCGATCACATGATTGTTGGTCAGGATGTAGCCCTTGGCTGCATCCACGATCACACCCGAGCCCAGCGCCTGAAAATTGCGCTGCGTAGGCTGGTTGGGCATGCCGAAGAACTGCTGGAAAAACGGGTCATTGAAGAACGGATTCTGCTGCATCGCCACATGGCCGCTGGTCGAAACGTTGACGACGGCAGGTGATACACGCTTGACGATGGGCGCGAGCGTCGGTACCGGCTGACCATCCACGAAGGGCGGCGGCATATGTGCGGAAGCGATGAAAGGTGTGGTGAACAGGAGCGCCGCACAAAATGCGGTTGTAAGCGTGGTCAAACGTTTCATGATGTTCCCTCTTGTTGACGGATACGTGGGCTAGCCGGTGTCTGCCGTACTGCCTGTCTTGAAAATCAGGACCTCGAGAGAGGTTTATTCAGCAGCTGGTGTTGTGACTCCCGCAAAACATGACCTGCTTCACAGGTTTGTGCGCTGAACGTCGAGGTTTGGAGCCAGCGGTATTGTTTGCGGGAAATTCCAAGCTGAGACCCGATAACATAAATGAAAGTTCCCCTCCTTGCGGAGGGGAACAATACGAGCTGCTCAGGATGCCTTCACCGTGATGCGGCGTGGCTGGGCTTTGGGCTGCTTCGGGATGCTGATTTCCAGCACGCCGTTGTTGCCATGGGCACTCACACCCTCGGAATCAGCTGTATCCGGCAACGTGAAGCGGCGGAAAAACTGGCCACTGACGCGCTCCACCCGGCGGTAGCCGTCGTGCTCTTCGCGGGTTTCACTCTTGCGCTCACCCTTGAGTGTGAGCGTGCCATCTTCCATGGTGATTTCGATGTCTTTCGTGTCCACACCTGGGACATCGGCATGGATCACGAAGCGGTTCGGCTCTTCCTTGATGTCCACGGCCGGCACCCAGTCGGTAGCGGACACATTGGCATCGCCATCCACGCCCGGGTCAAGGCGGTAGAGTCGGTTCATTTCATTGTGGAGCTGGTTCATGAGGCCCCAGGGCTCGTAGCGAGTCACGTTCATGGTCTAAATCCTCCTCAAGAGGGTTGGTTGCAGATACACAAT
>JBOIBD010000063.1:0-12410 GCA_050739415.1 Gammaproteobacteria bacterium
ATAATACGATTGCAGCTTGTAGATCATCGCGTTTCTTGCCGGTCACGCGTACTTCTTCGCCCTGGATTGCGGCCTGTAATTTGAGGCCGCTGTCCTTGATCAGTTTCACAATCTTCTTTGCCAATTCCTTGTCTATCCCTTGTTTCACCGTAATGAGCTGCTTGGACTTGTCGCCGCCGATGGCTTCGATTTTCTGTGGATCGAAGCTAGCTACATCTATGCCGCGCTTGGCGGCACGCTGGTACAGGATGTCCTGCACCTGTTTCAATTGGAATTCGCTGTCGGCATACAGTGTCAACAGGTTTTCCTGACGTTCGACATTGGCACTGGAGCCTTTAAAGTCGTAACGCGTGCCAATCTCACGGCTCACCTGATCCACGGCGTTGGTCAATTCCGCCGTATCAACTTTCGAGACCACATCGAATGAGGGCATTGAGAACTCCTTGAGTTCGTGGGAGCGACGGTGACCACCATGGATGGTGGAAATGCAGGTTTTGCAGGAGCAAAAACCTGCCTCCGTCGCGATGGTTTTGGAATCATGGTCGGACTGCTCCCGGCATCCATGCCTCCCGCAGCACTTGTACATTCCTGTACATCGGATACCGCTCACGCAAGATTGCTGTACCTACAATTTTACATTCACAGCGCCTGCGGCACGCATTGCTTTCGCACGTGCTTCCGATAGGGATTTACCCAATGCCAGGGTCACGCCCATGCGACGGTGACCGCGGATTTGCGGTTTGCCAAACAACCGCAGCATGGTATCCGGTTCCTGTAGGGCCGCATCTACATTCTCGAACAAAGGTCCGTCGGAATCACCCAGCGGCAAGATCACGGCGGAGGCAGCGGGACCATATTGACGGATCAAGGGAATCGGCAAGCCCAATACCGCGCGCACATGTAAGGCAAATTCGGACAGATCCTGGGAGATCAAAGTCACCAGGCCGGTATCGTGAGGACGCGGCGAGACTTCGCTGAACCACACCTCTTCGTCTTTCACGAAGAATTCCATGCCGAAGATGCCGCGTCCGCCAAGATTGCCGGAAATCGTTTTCGCCATGTGTTGCGTTTCTGCGAGAGCTGTCGGGTGCATAGGCTGGGGCTGCCATGATTCACGGTAATCGCCTTGTTCCTGGCGGTGGCCGATGGGTTCGCAGAACGTGGTGCCGCCTGCATGTCGCACTGTGAGCAGAGTGATTTCATAATCGAAATCCACGAAACCTTCCACGATGACACGGCCTTGTCCAGTGCGGCCGCCTTTCTGGGCGTAGTCCCAGGCGGATGCGATGTCGGATTCTTTTTCGATGACGCTCTGGCCTTTGCCGGAAGAACTCATCACGGGTTTCACCACGCAGGGCAGGCCGATGGTCTTGATGGCCTCGCGGAATTCTTCCTGGGTGTCAGCGAACTTGTAGGGCGAGGTTTTGAGTTTCAATTCCTCCGCGACCAGCCGCCGGATGCCTTCCCGGTCCATGGTGAGCCGCGCGGTGCGCGCCGTCGGTATTACTGTCCAGCCTTCCTGTTCCAGCTCTAATAATGTAGGTGTTGCGATGGCCTCCAGTTCCGGCACGATGTAATGGGGTTTTTCCAGCTCCACCACGCGCCGCACTTCAGTTCCGTCCAGCATGTTGATGACATGCGAGCGATGTGCGACTTGCATGGCAGGTGCGTTTGCGTAACGGTCCACCGCGATAACTTCCACGCCGAAGCGCTGCGCCTCAATGGTGACTTCCTTGCCGAGTTCGCCGGAGCCAAGCAGCATGATGCGAGTGGCGTTGGCGGTGAGTGGTGTGCCGATGCTGATCATCTTTATCCTGCTTCGGTTAGAAGGTTATTCTCGCCATTTATGTCCGCATCCCTGACATTGGTGCATATTTCGGCGGGCAGGATAGCCAGCGCCGGCAGCTAGGGTTCCCAGCATAAGCACCCAACTGCGCAATGAAAATCGTGTCTTGATGTCATGAGAGCCACATTTTGAGCAGGCCGGTTCAGCATTCCTTTCGGTTTCAGTGTCAGGAAATAGCGCGTATTCACCATTGTTTAATGCAGCGATGACTTTTCTGGCTTCATCAACATCGCTCGCGAGCACCTGTATCTTCACGCCGCCTAATGCCTGTGAGATGGCCCAGTTCTGTAACACATAATTTTCATCAGCAATAAATATAGAGATGCCTTCCGACTCTAATCGACCTGAGGCGATGCGAGCTTCCCAGGCATTCACATAACTTGCGACCGTTACCAGCTTTGGTGTTCCTGACATTTATATCCCTCTCAGCAGCTTTTCTTCGCTGATTTCCAGATCCTCCGGTGTGCCCCACAGTACCAGCACATCACCTTCTTTCAATATGGTTTCCTTTGGTGGCTGGCGGCCGATGACGCCTTCGCGGCGCAGGGCTGTAACTACCACGCGCCTGTCCTTGAGATTGAGTTCGCCGATGCTGCGGTTGATGGCATGCGCGCCGAATTTGAGAGCCACGGTATAGAGCTGTTCGCGAAAGGCATGAGATGTATCCATTAGTAGTGCATCCTGGCCGCGGAACACACTACGCAGCAGGCTGTAACGATTCATGCGGACTTCCTGAAGCTTGCGCAGTATCTTTTTTATTGGAACACCCAGTAGTTGTAGCAAGTGTGCAGCCACCATGAGACTCGATTCCAGGGTCTCAGGAATGACTTCGGTGGCGCCGGCCTGCGTGAGCTTGTCGAGTTCCGCATCGTCACGAGTACGAACCAGCACTGGCACGTCCGCACGCAGCCGTTTCACCTGTTCGAGAACACGCAAAACCACGGGAACATGGAAGTAGGTGATAACTACGACGCGCGCGCGCTCCACTCCTGCGGCCTTGAGCACAGTCGGATTGGTCGCGTCGCCGAAATACACTAGATCACCCGCTTCGCGCGCCTGGCGCACACGTACCGGATCCAGATCGAGCGCCACGTACTCGAAGCCTTCGGGTTCAAGAAAACGTGCCACATTCTGACCCACCCGTCCGTACCCGACTATCAGCACGTGGCCCCCGATTTCCAGAGATTGTCGGCCGATATCATGTTGCATTTGCTCACGCTGTCCGGCAAGGTCGCGCAGGAACAAGTAGCGATGTCACCCGGTCGTTGCCCAAGAGCCGCGTGAGCCCGGCGACCAACAGTGTCTTGAAAAGCATCAGTAAAATTACGCTCACGATCAGCAACCACCAATGGCGCGCGATGGTGTGCGGATTGATTAGCATGCCCACAGTCACGAAGAACAATCCCAGCAGGATGTCGCGAAATGGCCGGATGTCGGCTTCTACCTGGTGTGGGTATTCAGTATCCGCAAGTGTCATGCCGGCTAGAAAAGCACCGAGCGCCAGCGACAGACCCAGCGCCGCAGTACCCCAGGCGCAGGCGAGCGTGAACAGCAGCACCGCCAGCGTGAACAGCTCCGCCGATCGCGTGCTGGCAATCTGGTGAAACAAAGGGCGTAACAACCAGCGTCCGAAGGCCAGGATCACGATAATCACCAGCGCACCCTTGGCAAAAGCCAGCAGCAGCATGCGTGCCAGTTCCGGGCCGATGCCATGCGCCAGCCCCGGGACCAGGATCAGGAAGGGAATTACCGCCAAATCCTGAAACAGCAGTACCGCGATGGTCAGCCGTCCGTGGCGCAGGCTAAGCTCGTCCTGTTCCGCAAGCTGCTTTACCACGATCGCAGTCGAGGACATGGCAAATGCGCCGCCCAGCACGATCGCAACCGGAATGTGAGTACCAAACAACCACGCAGAGAGTGCGACACCGGCCGCGGTCAACAGAACTTGCAAGCCGCCCAGCACAAATACCGCTTTGCGCATGGCCGATAGCTTCGCGACCGAGAATTCCAGTCCCAGGGTGAACAGCAGGAACACCACGCCGAATTCCGCCAGATTGCGGGTGTCTTCGCTGTTTGCAATCCAGCCGAGACCGTAAGGGCCGACGATGAAACCGGTGGCCAGATAGGCAATCACGGTTGGCAGACGGGCGCGCTTGAGCAACACTACGACCAGCACCGCGGCCGCCAGTAGTATCAGAATTGAGCGCAGAGTGGTGTGTTCCATGGCGCGCGCAAGCATTTTCCCGGGGCCTTCATCTTACCGGAATGACTAGGCGACGCGGCGGAGCCCGCACAGGTTTATACTTTCCCGCCGACAGAATCCTCGAGATACCGGAGTCTAACGATGATAAAGCTACTCATGCGTATCGCGGGCATTGCTGTTTGCGCTGTCATGCTGCTCGGTGCCTCCCAATGTCAGACCACCAACAACGGCACTGGGCCCGACGGTCCGCTGTTTGTCACTACGCTTGCTGTCGAGGACATGAACGGCAACACTGTCAGCACCTTTTCACCGAGCCAGCAGATCCAATTCGTGTTGAGTGTGCGTAATCGCAGCACCTCCAGCCAGACAATTTCGTTCAGTACCGCACAACTGTACAATTTTGTGGTGCTGAACAGTGGCAGCGCCACCGAGGTATGGACATGGTCGGTGGGGCAAACGTTCAGCCAGAATACGACTACCCTTTCTATTGCGGCGGGTCAGACCCAGAAATACTCCTTCACTTGGAATCAGACTGACGACAGTGGTCAGGCGGTGCCTAGCGGCAATTACGAAGTGATCGGCGGAATGACTTGCACAAACAGCAGCAGTTCCTCCAGTTCATCGTCAACAACCACGAATAACTGCATGCCTACAGGCGTCCCCACATCCGATCAATTGCTACCCAGCGTTTATATCTCCACACTGGTGCCGTTCACTATCCAGTGAGATATGCCTGTGCAGATTACCAGAGTATTATTGATGTGCTGAGTTAGAGACCGCGCGCGCTCATGCGAGGAGGTGTTTATGCGACGATTCTTGCGTCTCATCGGAATAGTTCTGGCCGCCGCCCTGGTACTGGGAAATTCACAATGCCAGCAGAACAGTAGCGATAACGGGCCCGCATTTGTGACCACATTGTCGGTGGAAGATGCCAACGACAATCAAACCTCAAGTTTCTCATCCGGACAGACCATACAATTCGTGCTCAATGTGCGCAACCGTACTGATATGGATCAGACCATATATATGCAAGTCTGCTTCCCTACCTATGAATTTGTCGTACTCTCTGCTGGCACTTCAAGCCCCGTCGCTTCTGTACTAGGCCCGACTGGTATGACTTGTAAGGCTGTGGGTGTTGGTCCAGTGACCATCCCAGCAGGACAGACTTCTCCAGTCACTTGGAATTGGGGCCAGACTGACGCAAACGGACAATTGGTTGCGTCCGGCAATTACGAAGTGATGGGAGGCCTTATTTGTTACAAAAGTGCGAGTGTTCAAGCACCGGACACCATTGACTGCATGTCTGCGAGTTTTACCAGTGATCAGTTGTCACCTGCGGAACTGCGTTCGACAATGGTACCCTTTACGATTCAGTAGCGAATCCGCACAGGATTACCGCTGGTGTTAATTCCCGATGAAGTAGACCCTGTATGTTAAAGAATTTGTATGCATAGATTGACATTCATACCTTTATTGTTCGTTTCACTCGTATTGTTATATCCGGCTTTAGCCGATGCGAGCCCGTGTGATGCTGGCAACGGTGGCATAACGCTGCCGGCGGGTTTCTGCGCCACGGTGTTCGCCGATGATCTGGGCACGGCGCGGCACATTGTTGTGAACGGCAATGGCGATGTGTATGTGGCGTTGCTGAGCCCAAAGCACGGCGGTGGCATCGCTGCGCTGCACCCCGGTGCGGATGGTCACGCGGTCGATATCAAGTACTTCGGAGAGTATGGCGGCACCGGTATCGGCATCCACGACGGCTATCTATATTTCGCGACCACCACGGAAATACTGCGATACAAGCTGTTGCCAGGTGAACTACTGCCGAAGACGCCACCCGAAGTGGTAGTGGGAGGATTTCCCGAGCAGCACGAACACTCTGCAAAGACTTTTGCTTTCGACAATGCGGGGTATCTGTACGTAAATGTGGGTGCACCATCCAATGCCTGTCAACAGCAGGATCGCTCAATGGGTTCACCCGGCATCACGCCCTGTCCATATCTTGCCGAACATGGCGGTATCTGGGAATTCAGCGCCGACAAGCTCAATCAGGTCTTCGGCAAGGATGGTACGCGTTATGCCACCGGTATCCGCAACGCCGTGGCCGTTGCCTGGAATACGTCCGTGGGCGCGCTGTATGCCGTGCAGATGGGGCGCGATCAGCTGCACGATAACTGGCCCGATCTATATACGGTGCAGCAAAGCGCAGAGCTGCCGGCCGAAGAGTTTATTCGGGTTGGTCGTGGAGACAACTTTGGCTGGCCGTATTGTTATTACGATCAACTCCAGCAGAAGAACGTGTTGGCGCCAGAATATGGCGGCGATGGAAAGAAACTCGGTAGTTGTGGCAAATACAATCAGCCGATCCTGGCATTCCCCGGACACTGGGCGCCGGAAGCGCTGCTGTTTTATACCGGCAAGCAATTTCCGGCGGCCTATCACAATGGCGCGTTCATCGCGTTCCACGGCTCCTGGAACCGCGCGCCGCTGCCGCAAGCAGGTTACAAGGTGGTGTTCGTGCCGTTCCAGGAATCACGGCCGACTGACGGTTATCAGACTTTTGCCGGCGGATTTGCCGGTGGAAAGCCCATCTCATTATCGAGCGATGCACGTTTCCGGCCCAACGGTGTTGCTCAGGGTCCGGATGGCGCACTCTATATAAGTGATTCCCAGCACGGCCGCATCTGGCGGGTGATCTATCGGGGCCGTTAAACTGGCTTGCAAGCTAGGCGTGCACCGTTATCATGGGCGCCCCTTTCTATGGCCGGATGTCGCATGTTGTCGGCGCTTTTGATATTGGTCATCCTGGTGGTGCTCGCGGGCATGGCACTCGCCACGCTGGCAATGCGCGGACGGCATATGCCCCTGGCGGTGAGCAGCCTGCACGGCCTCGCCGGGATTATCGCCATTGTGCTGCTGGTCATACATGATTTGCACTTTCCGCATAACCTGACGATGAACGCTGCTACAGTGCTGTTGATCCTGACGGCTACCGGCGGTCTGCTGTTGTTTGGTTTTCGTGCCGGACGCCAGCCTCTGCCGGGATTGGTGGTCGTGCTGCACGGCGGCTTCGCGGTGGTGGCGTTGGTTTTGATGATTGTCGGTTTCGCGCTTACTTAGACATGCACACGTCGCCAGAATCTGATTCGCGATGCATCTCGGCCGTGACCCTGCAATTGATCGCGACGTTGCTGGGACTGGTCGGCACGACGCTGGTGATCATTCAGGCGTTGTTCTGGATTCCGATCGGCCATGCTAATATCGCTGCACTGATCTTGACCGCATTTGTTCCGCTCATTGCCGCCATCGTGTTTGCAATAGTGCCGCGCCGTGCAGCAGAAGAGGATGCACGGGATTATCATCTGCGCGCTCCGATGGCATGGATCAACTTGGCATTGCCGGTATTGTTCACTTCATTGGCCATGATGCTGATAGGAATAAACGGTAGTTTCGATAATTTTGTGGGATTTGCCTTGCTGTTGGCGGCCAACACTGGACGAAATTTGCGGGATTTTGTGCGTGTGCTGTTGTTGCGTGCTACAAGTTCGCATCCATGATGCAACACGAACTAAAGGCGAGCATTGATATCAAGGCGCCGCCCGAGGCAGTCTGGCAAGTGCTGCTGGATTTCCCCCGCTATCTTGAGTGGAGCGAGTTCCTGGTGCATATCGATGGGCCCGCAGTGCCGGGTTCGCGTTTGCGGGTCGGTATAGTTGATGCGAATGGAAACGCCCAAGTGTTCAAGCCCGAAGTGCTGCAGGTGACACCTGTGCGTACCTTTCGCTGGTTGGGAAGTCTGGGCGTGCCAGGGCTGCTCGATCGCGAGCATGGTTTCTTTCTCGAATATCTGTTTGGCGGAAGTACCCGTCTGCGGCAGACCGTGATTTTCAGCGGCTTTTTGACACCGCTACTATGGCGGCGGTTGGAATCGCCTACGTTGGAGGGATTTGCGGTCTTTAACGACGCGCTCAAGCAGCGCGCCGAATCGAGCTCCTGGCAACGGCGGCAATCACCGAGATAGTTCAGGTCATAAACATATATAACGGAGAAGTACTTATGAAGAGAACATTTATTGCTGCGGCTGTGTTGCTGATAGCCGCCCCTTTGGGGTCGAATGCTGCGGCTCCAAACTACAATTATTTGTATGCGGGATATTCGAAGGGCAATGTCGAGGACACAAGCGGCGGCAAGGGCTATACATTCGGCGGCAGCTATGAGTTTTATCCCAACTGGTTTTTTGCTCTCGATTATGGTCGCAACAACTATGATGGTGGCTTCCAGACCGGTGGGTTTTTCACGAAGAATTACCTACTGACGATCGGAGCGCATATGCCCATCACCGAATCGATGGATCTGGTGGCCCGGTTCGGAGCTGCCAACGACAAGTGGAATCAGGGACCAAGTACCAATTTGTTTCCGGGATTTACCGTGGCTACTGAGAACACCAAATCAGGTATCGAGCTGGATGTGGGCATCCGTGACATGGTCTTGGATCAGTGGGAAATTAACGCCTTTCTCGGGCATAACAATGCGGGCTTGGTGAGCCATGACCACGACAGCTCCGAATTCACAGCTACCGTTGGTAGTGTCTATAATTTTACCGATCAGTTTGCGCTGGGTGTGAGTTATACCCGCAGCAGTGAGGAAAGCGCCAGTAATTTCATGTTGACCGGACGCTGGTATTTCCAGAAAACCCTGTTTTGACGTTGTAAGGATCGTCACCGATTGATTGTGCGCCGACCAGGTTTCAGTCAGCAAGTTGCGATATATTCAGAGTTTTCTACGCATAGCCAGTGCCATATCCAGAGGCCGTCATGCAGAACAAATTTACCGCGTACCGCATCCATGAAATCGGTAAACAGGTGGTGGCGCGCTATGAGCCAGTAGGCCTGGATGATCTCTCGGCCGGCGATGTAGTCATCAAAGCGCAGTATTCGAGCGTCAATTACAAAGACGCGCTGGCTGCCACTGGTACCGGCAAAATTCTGCGACGCTTTCCACTCGTGGGCGGCATTGACGTGGCCGGCGTCGTGGCGACCTCAAGCGATCGCCGTTACCAGAAGGGAGATAAGGTCCTGGTGACTGGCTGCGGTCTGGGTGAAGACCACGATGGCGGCTATGCGGAATACGTGCGCGTCAAAGGTGAGTGGGTGGTCCCTCTGCCCAATGGTTTTACCACCCTGAACGCCATGATGCTGGGCACCGCAGGCTTTACCGCGGCTCTCGCCATCCATCGAATGGAGCACAACGGCCTGCATCCTGCAGGCGGTCCAGTGGTGGTGACCGGTTCCAGCGGCGGTGTAGGCAGTCTCGCCGTCAACATGTTGGCAAAATGCGGTTACGAAGTCGTCGCCATCACCGGCAAGCGCGAAGCGCAAGATTATTTGAAACAACTCGGCGCCAGTTCCATCCTGCTGCGCAGCGAGATCAGCTATGGCTCACGGCCACTAGAACGTACCCAATGGCAAGGTGCCGTGGATAATGTGGGTGGCGAGATGCTTGCCTGGCTTACCCGCACCACCAACTGGTGGGGCAGCATCGCCAGCATTGGCCTGACCGGCGGCCACGAATTGCACACCACGGTCATGCCCTTCATTCTCAGGGGCATTAATTTGTTAGGTATAAATTCCGTGGCTACGCCGCGTAAGCTGCGGTTAAAGATTTGGCAGCGACTCGCCACCGACCTCAAACCGCCGAAACTCAAATTGATTGCTGCCAGCATCATTCCCTTCGATGATCTGCCTGGCGTATTTCCGAAGCTGCTGGAAGGCCGCCATCGGGGACGCATCGTGGTGAAGATTGGCTGAAAACGAGCTGGGCGCTGGTTAGCGGCTAAAACAGCAAACCGCTAATATACCCAACTGCCCGGTAACAACAATCCAAGGATACTCATGGCTCTGTCTGAATCTGCCGGTGCGCGACTTTGGTCCGCACTCGATGCCGAACGGCCTTTGCAAGTGGTGGGCGCCATCAATGCCTACAGCGCGCTTTTGGCGGAGCGCGCCGGCTTCAAGGCGTTGTATCTCTCCGGCGCGGGTGTCGCGAATGCGTCCTTCGGCCTGCCGGATCTGGGCATCACCTCGCTTAACGATGTCTGCGAGGACATTCGCCGTATCACCGGCGTCACCCGCTTGCCGTTGCTGGTGGATGCGGATACCGGCTGGGGTGCGGCCTTCAACATCCAGCGTACCGTGAAGGAAATGCTACGCGCCGGCGCCGCCGGTCTACACATCGAGGACCAGGTGGCCACCAAACGTTGCGGTCATCGTCCCGGCAAAGAACTGGTGGCGGCGGAGGAGATGTGCGATCGCATCAAATCGGCCGTGGATGGGCGCAGCGATCCGAAATTCGTCATCATGGCGCGCACCGACGCGCACGCGGTCGAGGGTCAGAAAGCCGCCATCGAACGCGCGCTCAAATATGTCGCAGCAGGCGCTGACATGATCTTCGCTGAAGCTCTCACCACCCTGGATGAATACCGGCAATTCACCAAGGCTGTGAAAGTGCCGGTGCTCGCCAACATTACCGAGTTCGGCAAGACGCCGCTCTTCACCACCAGGGAACTGGCAGAAGCCGGGGTGCGCCTTGCGCTGTATCCGCTGTCCGCGTTTCGCGCCATGAGCAAGGCGGCGGCGAATGTGTACACCGCACTCCGCAAGGATGGCACACAGAAATCCATGCTCGATAACATGCAGACGCGTACCGAGTTATATGATGTGCTGGACTATCTCAGCTACGAAAAGAAGTTAGACGAACTGTTTAAAAAATAACAATTCATTGTCCCCTCGTCCCATTCACGGGGAGAGGGAAGGGTGAGGGGATAATCTCACCATACGCAGGAGTATTTCATGAGCGAAACCAATCCCGGCTTCAAACCGAAAAAATCCGTAGCCTTGTCGGGCGTTGCCGCCGGCAACACTGCGCTCTGTACCGTCGGTCGCAGCGGCAACGATTTGCACTATCGCGGTTATGACATCCTGGATATCGCTGACAAATGTGATTTCGAGGAAGTGGCTCATCTGTTGATATACGGCAAGCTGCCGAACCGCGCCGAGCTCAAGGCCTATAAAGCCAAACTCAAGACGCTGCGTGGCCTGCCGGAAACGGTGCGCAGCGTGTTGGAATCCCTGCCGGCCTCCGCGAACCCCATGGACGTGATGCGTACGGGTGTTTCCGCGCTCGGCTGTGCATTGCCGGAGAAGGATGACCATAACGTTGCCGGCGCGCGCGACATCGCCGACCGACTCGTGGCTTCGCTCGGTTCCATGCTGTGTTACTGGTATCACTGGAGCCACGATGGCCACATGATTGAGGTGGAGACCAACGATGATTCGGTGGGTGGTCACTTCCTGCATATGCTGCACGGTCGTGAGCCGTCAGACGCATGGGTGCGGGCTATGCACACCTCCCTGATTTTGTATGCCGAACACGAATTCAACGCCTCTACCTTCACCGCTCGGGTCATCGCCGGTACCGGTTCCGACTTGTACTCATGCATCACCGGCGCCATCGGCGCATTGCGCGGCCCCAAACACGGCGGCGCCAACGAAGTAGCCTACGAGATCCAGAGCCGCTACCCAACACCGGAAGAAGCCGAAGCCGACATTCGCCGCCGCGTGGAAGCGAAGGAGATCGTCATCGGTTTCGGTCATCC
The DNA here is from genome assembly GCA_050739415.1 of Gammaproteobacteria bacterium. Taxonomy (GTDB): domain Bacteria; phylum Pseudomonadota; class Gammaproteobacteria; order Natronospirales; family REEB76; genus REEB76. Next base: position 11,707 of record JBOIBD010000063.1, read on the forward strand.
GGTGTACACCGTGAGCGATCCGCGCAACCAGGTCATCAAGGAATTGGCGCGCAAGCTTTCCAAGGAGGCCGGCGATATGCAGTTGTTCAACACTGCGGAGCGCCTGGAGCAAGTCATGTGGGACGTGAAAAAAATGTTCCCGAACCTGGATTGGTTCTCCGCGGTTTCGTACCACATGATGGGCATACCCACCGCCATGTTTACGCCGCTGTTCGTGATCGCGCGCACTACCGGCTGGAGCGCACACGTCATCGAGCAGCGCACCGACGGCAAGATCATCCGCCCGAGCGCCAACTACGTCGGTCCCGAAGACCAGAAGTTTGTGCCAATTGAAAAACGGCAATGAAATTGCTGCGTGCTAGGTTCTGCGTGCCACGTAAAGACAGAAAAATTTACTCAGCACACAGTACTCGGAGCCTTATCCATCTGCTGATTAGAACTTCGATGTGCATATCATTACGGAGCAAGTTTGGATGAGTGCGCATGATCTGAAATCCGCCCAACGCCCTGATCCCGATAAGCTGCTGGTGGATATCGCCGACTACGTCTGCAACTACAAAATCAAAAGCGAGGAGGCGTATGCCACCGCGCGTTACGTGTTCATGGACACGCTCGCCTGCGGCATGCTGGCGCTCAATTATCCGGCGTGTACCAAACTGCTGGGCCCGGTGGTGCCGGGTGCGAATCTCAAGAACGGCGCGCGT
>JBOIBD010000064.1:0-12351 GCA_050739415.1 Gammaproteobacteria bacterium
GAAGAACACCCGCTCCACGATGCGGCCTGCATAGTTCTTCACTTGACCAAGCACGATGCCGAGTGCCAAAGGCACCACGATCTGCAGAAGCAGACTCGCGCTGGTGCCCAGCGCCGCGTGCTGGACAATGCTGTTGACTGCAGCCAGTATGCCAATCACAACCGCGGTTACCGAGCCGTACACCAGAGTTCGGTCAATGGCTACCGACACGTCCACCGCCCGATGACGCAATACCGCATATAAGAAGCCCATCGGCGCCAGCAGCTGTCCCAAGTTGCCCAGAATGTTCGATGGCAACAAGCCGAACGGCCGTATATCAAATATGCCGATCGCGAGCACCCACAAGGCGCCACTCCACAACATCCAGCGCATTCGCAACCGTTCTGCTACCGGTGCCGAACGATAGCTTATGAACAGCAACGCTACCGGGATCAGGTAACTCAGCACCCAAATAAACTGCAATGACGGATATAGCAAACCTGCCCAGCCTGCGAGCAGAAACAAGACCGAGCCGCCCATCTGAATCAAGAAGCCCGTGACCAATACCAGAATGAACGAACTACGCCACAGCCAAAGCACGCGCGGTGACAAGCTGTCGCCCACCATGAAATCCACCATGAGATACAAGCCAATTCTGGCGAGCAAGTAAAGAAATTCGCTGGCCACAACTAAAGCCATACCGGTCATGCCGTCAAAATGTACGTTGCCAGCCACGATACCTAAACCGCCGGCAATGACCCACAGCGCCAGACCAGCCGCCGCCCGCTCCCGGCCGCGCCATACCAGGATCAACGCAAGCACCGAAAACACCAAGACGTTAAATATGAATGACCATGCGCTCCAACGAGTATAGAAGTGCTCTGACGGTAATACGCTCAGATCCACACTGGTCACTGGCACGGCCAGACTCACGTCACCACGGTTCACTGCCAGTTGATAGTTGTGGCTCACACCGGGATACAGGGCATCGTCGTTGACCAAAGGTAGAATCATATATCGAGCATTGAAATCCATGGCTGGCAAATCGAGCCGGTCTCCCTGCTGGAGATCTGACGGCAACGGCACGCCGGGCAGTGGCTGAACCGTGACGCTGCGTGCATCCGTCAGATTGACGGTAAACGGAGCATTAAACGCAGGCGTGAACTGACTCCAGATCCCGCAAGCGCAAGACAGCAGCACCAGCAGGGTGAGCACAATCAACAGCGGATAACGGTGTGACATAAAATTCTCTCTTAACAACCAGGTGGGTATGCCTCAGGTCGGCGCAGCCGCGAGTTCGCGTGCTTTGGCCTGAATCTCCTCGGGCGGCGGCCAGGCGCTGTTGGCAAGCGTATCGATCAGATTTGACTTGGCTTCCAGTCGCCGCAGGGCATCCTGCACTCGCAGTGCATACAGCGCCATACCCATCTGGCGCGCCACGTAGGCCAAGAGTTTGCGTTCATCGGATGCAAAATGCTCGCCCGGTCGATTGGCGCACACCAGTACGCCTTGCATCCCGCCTGGCCCGATCATGGGAAACACATAGCCGTCATTGCCGAGTGCGCTATGCAGTTCGGAAAGGTCGATATCCTTTTGATTACCGCGGGCAGTTACCAAGGCAGGATCATCGGCGTTGAGACGTTGAGGATACGGCAATCCTGCTCCGTGCTGAGTGAGCAAATAACCCTCTTCACAACGCTCGTATATGGCAACTCCGGGTACGTTCAAACGCCGGTGGATTTCTTGAACGGACTGCTGCAACAGTTCGCCAGCCCTTTCGAAACGATTACAGTGACGCACAAAACGCCGCAGTGCCTTCTCGGCCAGATATTTTTTCCGGAAGAACACCCGCTCCACGATGCGGCCCGCATAGTTCTTCACTTGACCGAGCACGATGCCGAGTGCCAAAGGCACCACGATTTGCAACAGCAGGCTCGCACTGGTACCTAGCGCCGCGTGCTGGACAATACTGTTGAGTGCTGCCAGCGCGCCCACCACCAGCGCAGTGACAGCGCCGTACACCAAGGTGCGATCAATGACGACAGAAATATCTACCATGCGGTGCCGTAAAACCGCGTACAAGAACCCGAGCATAGCGATCACCCCTGTGAGTTCGTGCATGACATTGCCAAGCGCAATACCCGGCAGAGGTATGTCCGAAATAAAAACACCGACTAGCCACGCGGCACCGCTCCATAACATCCATCGCAAGCGGGGCCGTTGCACCAAGTTGGCTGGACGATAACTCACCAGCAGCATCACGACTGGAAGGAGGTAACTGGCTACTTCTGAGAGACCCCATGCGGGTAATACCAATCCTGTCCAGCCTTTATTAACAAAAATCCAGATGCCTGCCACCAGTGGGATGGCGCCTGCCGCAAACAATAGAATAAAAATAATCAAAAACAGGGTACGAATACGTCTATTCAGAACCTGGCTGATCATCGCGTCGGCCATGACATAGAAGCCAACCCTAGCCGATAACCAGGTTAAATGAGAGGCCAGTAAAATGCCCAGTCCCAGATCTCCGGCAAGTGGAGCCGCGCCCAAGTTGCCGACCAACAGCGAGATGGTCCAAAGGGCCATGCCTGCAGCGGCTCTGCTGTTGCCGCGCCACAGCGTGAGCAATGCAATCCCGGCTATTAGAAGATTTGATAAAAACCCCTCCCATTGTGAAAGCCGGGCGCCGCGGGCAGCGCTCAGATCTATGGTCTTGACCGGGGTCATCATCAGCGCCTGCCCACGTTTGATTACGAAGTCATAGGTTTTCCCCAGCGGCAAGTTCCCGGATTGAGAACTGGTACTCGACTGGATACTGATGACGATGCGTGCATCCCGTGACATAGCCGTCAAATCGAGCTGATCACCAATTTGGATACCTGATGGCAGTGGAATCCCTTCGATCGGTTCGATCAGTGCCGTGTGTGCATCTACGATATTAACTGCAAAAGGTAATCCGATTGCTTTGAAGTTTATGAAGCCACAGTAAGCCGCCGTCGCCAAGATGAGTACGGTAAGCAACACTGGCAGCGCGTAATGACGTTGCATACATATCTCCTGTTATTTCAGGGCGCGTCAGTATTAGACCGGTACAGCAGTGCTAACCAGTTCGCGCGCCTTGGCCTGAATCTCGGTAACCGATGGCCATGAACCACTCGCGAGCGCGTCAATCAGGTTTGACTTGGCTTGCATCTGATTCATGGTTTCCTGCACCCGCAGCGCATGCAGGGCCACGCCGACTTGGTTGGCTACGTGCGCCAGCAGCTTGCGCTCATCTGCCGTGTAAGCTTCGCCTGGCCGCGGCCCGCACACCAGCGCACCGATCACTGAGCCACGCACGGACATGGGGAAAACATAACCTTCCTGTCCGAGCGTACTGTCAAGATCATGTAAATCTACCTCCAACTCACCGGCACGCAGGCGCACAAAAGCCAGATCATCCGTTGCTATCAGTTCCCGGAATTCCTGCTTGCCCTTGTGTCTTGATCTGGCATAGCCGTTATCGCCATCCTCGTAAAGTGCCACGCCTTGGGCGCCGCTGTGCCGGAACACTTGTTCGACCGCAAGATCAAGAAGATTCCCGGGTTCCTTGATAAAGGCAGAGCTTTGTGCAAATTCGTTCAGAGCAGTCTCTGCGCGATATCTGCGTCGGAAGAATAAGCGACTGGCGTAACTGTCAATGCGAATGCGCAGGGTATTGAACCCGATACCGAGCAGCAACGGCACCAGAAGCTCAAGCGCCAGGTTCGCACCGTGTCCCAGGGTTGCGTGTTCCACTACGCCGTTCATAGCTGCGAAGATGCCAATGATGATACTGGTGGTGGCGGTATAGACCAGCGCCCGGCTGATCACGAATGAAATATCAATTACCCGGTGGCGCAGCACCGTGTATACAAATCCCGACATACTCAGGATAAAGAATGCGCTTTGCACAGCGTTACTAGCCGCTACATCGAGCAGGGTCGAATTACTGAAAAAGATGGCCGCCAACAGCAGCAGCGTGCTGAACAGCAGCCAGCGGATCCGCAGGCGTTGTGCGACGCTGGCAGGCGCGTAGCTCAGAAGCAACAGGATGACCGGGACCATGTAACTCGCCGTAAAGATGATCCCGGACAGCGGCAATAACAATCCGGCCCAGCCATTTACCACATACAGTAAGGGTCCGCCAATTTCCGTGACCGCGCCCGCAGTAAAGGCCAGGGCGAACACGGCGCGCACGACTGCGAGGGTACGCGGCGTGAGTACATTTCTCACCATGGATTCAATCAGCAGGTAGAACCCGATCCGGGTCAGGAGAAAGAACAGGATGGCGCCGATCTGCATGCCCATGCCCACAAATCCATCCAGTGGCGCGTATTCCAGGGCCAAGCCCGGCAGCCACATAATCAGCCAGAATGCCATGTAGCGGCTGGCGCGGTCCCGTCCGCGCCACAGCGCTAGCAGCGCGAGCACACCCAGTAGCACGTAATACACTGAATAACCCCACTGAGAGAACCGTATACTGCTACTGCTGCGCCATTCAACTGTCGTGACTGGAATCACGATACGCCGTGCGCCGCGCATAACGACGAATTGATAAGTCTGCTCCTGCCGCAATGATCCCTGAAGGTTCGTAATGCTGACGGCGATACGCGCCGAATGGTCCAGCGCCGACAGATCAATCCGGTCCCCCGGCTGGACACCCACCGGAAGGGCAAGTCCCGGAGTCGGACTGATCACCGCCGTGCGGGCGTTCACAACAGTGACTGTAAACGGCAATCCATATTCATCGAATGTGAACCAGCAACTCGCGGCGACACACACGACTATGAACGCGGATATCAACATCAACAGCGCATAACGGCGTGGCATGGAAATCTCCCGGTGAGATGGGACAGCGGTCATAACTTCTTCACTCGGTAGTTACTGCCGAGATCAGTTCCTGCGCCTTGATCTGAATTTCCGGTGCGGCCATGAATGCGCCATTCGACAACGCCGCGACGAATTGGGTGTGTGCGCGCATCCTCAGGCCATACAACGCCGTGCCCAGGTGGCGAGCCACATACGAGAGCAGATGAAGTTCGTCCGCGGTGTAGTGCTCTCCCGGACGGTTGGCGCAGACCAATATGGCCTGTAACATGCCGTTTGCCAGCATGGGAAAGACATAACCGTCGGTCCCGAGTGCGCTGTGGATTTCCGCAAGATCCGTAGAGCGTGTGCCGGCCCGTGCCGCCACACACGCCGCATCGTCAATGCCGAGCTGCTCCGGGTAACCGACCTCGCCTTCGCGGCGAAGAGCCAAGTAGCCTTGCGTATTGCGCTCATAGAAAGCTACGCCACGCGCTCGGATCCGTGTACGGATTTCCAGACTGGCTGCCGCAAACAGTGGCTCCGCCTGTTCATAACGGGCGGCGTGGCGCGCGAAGCGCTGCAAGGCTTTCTCCGCCAGATATCTTTTCCGGAAAAACACCCGTTCGACGAATTTATCGGCGTAGTTGCGCACCTGGCTGAGCACGATGCCCAGCGCCAACGGCACAATGATCTGCAACAGGAGGCTCGCGCTGGTGCCCAGCGCGGCGTGCTGGACAATGCTGTTCACTGCAGCAAGCACGCCGACTACCACCGCGGTCACGGTGCCATACACCAAGGTGCGGTCAAGGATCACAGAAACATTCACGACCCGGTGGCGCAGAACGGCGTACAGGAAACACGCTAAAGCAATCACGTAGGCACACGTATCAATCGCGTTGTTTTCCACGGAGCCAAGTCCAGGCACGGGAGTGTTGCTCAGAAAGATTCCCACCACCCAGACGATGCTGCCCCACAGTATCCAGCGCAAGCGCAGGCGCAGCGCCATATCCGCCGCGCCATAGCTCATGATCAGCATGGCCAGTGGTACCAGATAGCTTGCGGAGAACACTAGTCCGAAGGCTGGACGGAGCAACTCCGCCCAACCGGTAAACACAAACACGAGCGTGCCCCCGAGTTGCTGGATTGCGCTCGCCAGCAGCACCAGCAGAAAAATTGTGCGAAACAGCGCCCGTCTGGCAGAGGTCAGTACCGACGCGAGTAAGGATTCGATGGTGGAATAGAACCCGATACGCGCCAGTAGAAAAAACGCTGTCGCCACAACTTGAGCCACCAGTAATGCATTTCCGGCCAAGTTTGTGACGCTCACAACCGTGCCGACCCATGATGCCATGACCCAAACAGTCATATAGGCCGAGGCCCGACCTCTGGCGCGCCATAACAACAGCAAGGCAACAGCTGCGTACAGCACAAGATTGAATTCAGTTATCCACGCCAGCAGTTGCCCGCCGCTCGCTGGGCCAATATCAGTGCTGCTCACCGCCACATTGACCAATGCATTATTTTTACGCAGCGCGTAGTTGTACCTGTGGTTCACCGAAAGGTTGGTCTCAACGAGAATCCACGGCAGCAAGGCGACACGCGCTGCATAACCGGAGGCCTGCAGGTCAATGCGATCTCCGGCGTCAAGGCCCGCCGGCAATGGGATACCGGCAACCTGCTCGACCACCGCTGTATGCGCATTGACCGGTACGGCTACAAACGGTAGTCCTGTTCTTATGGATATCAGGTATCCGGAATACCCCGTGATCCCGATCATGACAACGGTAATCAGTATCAGCAGCGGATAACGGTGTGACATGTTTCGGTGCTCCCTGAAACCCCCACAACTGATTATCTGGCTTCCGTCTTACACACTTTCTTCCACTAGCCGCCTCGCCACCGCGACGTCGCCTTTGTAAAACTCAAAAATCTTGCGCAGTGCGGTTTTCATGTCCACTTTCGGCTCCCAGCCGAGTTCCTTGCGGGTGTGGTCCACATTGGGCAGGCGGTTCTCGACGTCCTGGTAGCCCTTGCCGTAGTAGTCATCGGCTTTCACGTCCAGGAGCTTCACCTTTTTTGCGCTGTCCCGGTATTCCGGAATCTGCGTGGCGATCTCCAGCATCATATCGGCCAGTTCCTTGACCGAATGGCTGTTCTTCGGATTGCCGATGTTGTAGATGCGGCTCTTGGTCACGCCGTTCTTGTTCTCGATGATTTTCATGAGGGCATCGATACCGTCGTCTATGTAGGTGTAGGCACGCTTGCGCAAGCCGCCGTCCACAAGTTTTATGTTCTCACCGCGCACGATCTGACCCAGGAACTGGGTGACCACCCGCGAGCTGCCTTCTTTGGGTGTGTAGATGGAATCAAGTCCGGGACCGATCCAGTTGAAGGGCCGGAACAAGGTGAAATCCAGTCCCTGCTTGCTACCGTAGGCCCAGATGACACGGTCCATGAGTTGTTTGGAACAACTGTATATCCAGCGCTGCATGGGGATTGGCCCGAGGATCAGTTCCGAGTTATAGGGATCAAAGCCGTCGTCACGGCACATGCCATAGACTTCCGAAGTGGACGGGAACAGCACGCGCTTTTTGTACTTCACGCACTGGCGCACGATTGGCAGGTTAGCTTCAAAGTCCAGTTCAAATACCCTCAAGGGATCCTGCACGTAGGTGGCGGGCGTGGCGATAGCGACGAGCGGCAGTACCACGTCGCACTTGCGCACGTGGTACTCGACCCATTCCTTGTTGATGGTGATGTCGCCCTCGAAGAAATTGAAACGCTTGTTGCTGCGCAGATCGGCTACCCGTTCTGAGAACATGTCCATGCCGTGGACTTCCCAGTCGGTGGTTTCCATAATGCGCTTGCTCAGGTGATGGCCGATGAAGCCATTCACACCAAAAATAAGAATCTTTTTCACGCTCAGTCTCCCAAAGACAACGGTTGGTTTCCGTAATGCTCGGCCAGGTGGGCCGCATCCATGGCCACGCCGTCGAGTTCCAAGACGACCACCTCGATGCGCCGCCCATCACCGCAGTCCGCTTGGCAGCGTCCGTCTTCGAGGTACAGCACGGGACGCGGGTGACGCGCCGAATCACCGGCGTAGTGGCTGCGCAGAATCCTGAGCGGCCGGCCGTCAGCAGTGCTGAAGGCGCCAGGATAGGGCGGCGCCACGGCGCGCACGAGATTATGGACCGCCTGAGCGGATTGGCGCCAATCAATGCGCCCATCTTCAGGTACGCGGCGGCCGAAATAGCTGCCCACTTTGAGGTCCAGCGGCCGGCGCGGCGCGTTGCCTGCGATCAACGCCGGCAGACTGCGGTCCAGCATCAGTTCGGCTGCGAATGTGACCTTGTTGAACACTTCGATGGCGGTATCGTCCGGCAGGATCGGCACCGCCTGCTGGTCCACCAGATCGCCGGCGTCGGCTTTCACTTCCATGTAATGCAGGCTGGCGCCAGTCTCGCGCTCGCCGTGAATAATCGCCCAGTTCACCGGCACCCGCCCGCGGAATTTCGGCAACAGCGAACCGTGCATGTTGAAAGCGCCGCGCGGCGGGATGCGCAGCAAGGCTTCCTTGAGCATGAAACGGAAATAGAACGAAAACAAGAAATCCGGTTTGAGCGCCGCGATGCGCTCCACGAACTCAGGCGCGTTGGGGTTTTCCGGCACTGCCACTGGGATGCGATTCAACTCCGCGAGCCGCCGCATACTGCCGAACCAGATATTCTCGCGAGGATCATCCTGATGCGTGACCACCAGCGGCACCTTAACCCCGTGCGCCAAGAGCACCGACAGACAGCGCACACCGACGTTGTGATAGCCAAAAACCACGGCGCTTGCGGCAGCCATACTAAGCCTCGCTGTCAAAAAGCTTGCCATTACCTGCCGACGGCAGAAGGCTCGGGTTTATGGAGAGCAAAGACTGTCTCATCGTCATTCCCGCGAAAGCGGGAATCCAGTGTTTAAATAACTGGACCCCCGCTTTCGCGGGGGTGACGAATGACTTGTCGCTTGCTTACTCATTCGTGGATTTCTTTTCCAGGATGGCGCGGATCAGGAAGCGCGGGCGCCGCTGTACTTCCTGATAGATGCGGCCAATGTATTCCCCCAGCAAGCCGATGCCGAACAGCAGGATGCCGATAAAGAAGAACACGATGGCAAACAGCGTGAATACTCCTTGTACCGCACCCTCAGGATTGACGAGACGATATATGATCAGGATGACAAACATCAAGAGCGAGGCGGCAGCGATGAGCACCCCGATGAATGAGAACACCTGCAGCGGCACTACTGAAAATCCGGTGACCAGATCAAAATTCAAGCGTATGAGCTTGTAGAGTGAATATTTGGAGCGACCGGCCTCGCGTTCGTTATGCTCCACTTCGATTTCAACCGGCTTCAGGGCATACAGATACGCCAAGGCCGGAATAAAGGTATTGATCTCACTGGTGCTGTTGATGGCGTCCACAACGTGGCGTGCATAGGCGCGCAGCATGCAACCCTGGTCGGTCATCTTGACCTTGGTGATGCGCTCCCGCAACCGGTTCATCATGCGTGAAGCCAGCCTGCGCCATGCGGAATCACGGCGCTTGCGGCGGATAGTGCCCACATAGTCATACCCCTCGTCCATCTTGAGCAGGAGGTTGCCGACTTCTTCCGGCGGGTTCTGCAAGTCTGCGTCCAGCGTGATGACGGCTTCGCCACGCGACACGGCGAAACCGGCGAGAATTGCCGCGTGCTGGCCGAAATTGCTCTGCAACAGCACCACGCGCGTGACTTCGGGGTGCTTCTCGAACTGTTCACGCAATAGCGCCGCGGAACGGTCAAGACTACCGTCATCCACGAACACGCATTCGTAGCTGCGGCCGAGCGCGTCCATGGCGGGATACAGGCGCGCGAACAAGCCCGGAAGAGATTCTTCCTCGTTATACACGGGGATCACCACGGAGACTTTCGGAATACGAGATTTTTTTGGATCTGTCACTTTGTCCTCGCTTCAGGCAACTTTCAGACAGCCGGTCAGGGCCTCACACACCCGGTCCACGTCGGCGAGCGCCATGCCGGGAAACAGCGGCAGCGTCACGGTTTCGCGGCCGATGCGTTCGGCGTTCGGGAACTGCCCTTCACGGTAGCCCATATTCTTGTACAAGGTGAACTGGTTGAGCGCCTGGTAATGGATGCCCAGGCCAATGCCGTGCTGATGGTGCATGCGCTCCCGCAGGGTCTTGCGATCCGGACAGGCACGATTATAGTGCGGCAGCAGCGTGAACATGTGCCAACTGTGACCCTCATCGCCGCGCGCCGGGACTACGCCAAGTTTTTTGTCTCCCAGCAGATCGAAATAGCGGTACGCCAGTTGGCGGCGCTTCGTGTTGAATGCATCCAGATGTTTGAGCTGACCAAGGCCCACGCAAGCTGCCACATCGGTCATGTTGTGTTTGCTCGCGGCACGGGTCACGTCCATGGTGCCGTCGGCAAGCTTGGTGATGCCGTGGAAGCGCAGAATTTCAAGTTCACGGGTTTCGCTCGCGTCGGCCAACGACACCGCCCCACCCTCGATGGTGGTGAGATTCTTGTTGGCATGGAAACTGAATACTACGAGGTCGCCGAAAGAACCGATCTTGCGGCCTTTATAAGACGTGCCGATGGCCTGCGCGGCGTCTTCCACCACGCGCAGATTGTGCTTCTTTGCCAGCGCATATACGCCGTCCTGATCCGCGGCCAGGCCATTCAGATGCACCGGCATAACAGCACGGGTTTTCGAGGTCACGACCGCGGCGGCCTGATCCAGCAACAGGCTGCGGGATTTCAGATCCACGTCCACCAGCACCGGCTTCGCGCCGAGCCGCAGCACCACATTGGCAGTGGCCGCAAAGGTCATGGCCGGCACGATCACTTCATCGCCCGGTTTTATTCCTGCGATCACCAGCGCCTCTTCCAGCGCGCCGGTGGCGTGCAGGAACGTGCGTACGTATCGCTGAACGCCCAGGTACTCGCCAAGCTCTTTCTCGAACTGCGCCACTTTTGGACCAGTTGTAATCCAGCCTGAGCGCAATACATCGCCAACGTTCTCGATGGTTTCCTCATCAATGGTCGGTCGTGTAAATGGCAAGTACTCGCTCATTCCCGTTCTAGCCCCTGGCCAAGAGATAGACACCCACGATAATAACGGCGATACCAGCAATTCGCGTTGCGCCCAGTGTTTCACCGAATATCAACCACGCGGCCACGGCGACCACCACATACCCGAGTGACAGCATCGGATAAGCGATGCTCACCTGCACCCGCGACAACGCTAGAATCCACACCACCACGCTTATCACGTAACACGCGAGGCCGCCCAGAATGTGCGGCTCGAACGCCAGCTTCCAGCCAGCGCTGAGAATAGTGTTCAACTGCAAATGAATGACGCCCACGCGGCTGACGCCCGCCTTGAGCAACAGTTGCGCGGCGGCATTCAACAGCACACCGGTAATCACCAGCAAAAAGGCAATGAGATTCATGGCTTCCTCACCGCAATGCGTTCCGGATCCCGGCCGATGATCTGCATGGGTACGTCCTTCCTCTCCAGCTTGTCATACGTGGCAATGGGCATCACCGCCAGCGCCGCCGGATCACTTTGCCAGCGCTTTATGAAGGTATCCAGGTCCAGAATCCACTTTCCCGGTTCGCGGCTGATCCCGAAAGCCAGCTCGCCCTGGTACGCCACCAGGGTCAGGGTGCGCTTGAGATAAAACGGCAGCGATTGCTGGTAGTCATTGATGCTGTAGAACGGAATACCGGATTTGTTGTAGGCGCTGATCTGTTTCGCCAGCGAGTGCCCCGAATATACCGGCGACAAGGCCTGGGCACCCGTGGTGACTATCTGGATGGCGATGAAAAGTCCTGCGCCGATCAGCGCCATGGCGACACTTGCCTTACGGAAATACGCCACGCAAAAACTGATGATGGCGATGATCAGCAGAAACCCACAGCCAGCCACCACCCAAGGCAGAACTGCTTTATAAAGCGCCAGCGACACATTGCCGCCTTCTGTTTGCAACAACGGCGCCAGCCACAGCCCCGCGATGGCCAGCGCCATGCACAGAATGGCGCTGATGAGCACGTCGCCGCGGCGGCATCGCGCCAGCTCACGCCCCACGATCAGGGCGAGCACCGGGAAAATCGGCAGGACGTAGCTTGCCAGTTTGGAATCGGAGAACGAGAAGAACACGAACACCACCACGCACCAGGTCCACAAAAACAGCACATGCTTGAAGCCCGTGGGCCGTGGCAGTTTGTCCGGGCGCCGGAACGGGCTTGCAATGGCGCGCACAAACTGAGGCCACCACGGCAGCAGCCCGAACAGCAGCACGGGGATAAAGAACCACCACGACTGGGTGCGATGCGCCTCCGGCGTCAGGAAACGGTAGAAATGCTCGTAGATGAAAAAATGATAGAAAAAATCCGGATTGCGCAGGCTCACTACCACGAACCAGGGCGCCGCAATAATCAGAAAGATCAACACACCGCCGTACCAGTGCAACTGCTTCCAGCGTT
>JBOIBD010000065.1:0-12214 GCA_050739415.1 Gammaproteobacteria bacterium
TAACCACCAGTCCGGCGGCAATTACCAAAGGCATGGCATAACGTTTCATGAAGTCAGCACCCAGGCATACCAATCACTGGAGAGATCCCAACCTTTGAACCACGAGGCGATGAGTTTCAGCGGTCCGGGAAAGTTTGTGATGTCCAGCACTGCGCGCATGCGGATCATATAGCGGGTATTCGGCTCCAACAGGCTCGCATCAATCACGGGCAGATTATTCACTTGGCCGAGATCGGTGATGGCATCACGGTAACTGTCAAAACTTTGTTGCTCGCCGCTATTCAGATTCTTGATGACGAAGCGGCGCGTGAGCGGGTGGTAACTGATCTGAAAACGTTCGGTGAGTGTCGCCACGGTCTTGTCCCAGATAAAGCGCCGGTGCTGGATCACTTCGATCTGCCACTGCACCGTCAGTGGCACACTGTTTTCGAGCGCATTGAGCGCATCTTCACTCATGTTGAGATCCACGTCGGCGTTCAGGTAATACACGCCATTCAGAAGTTCCGTATAGGCGGTGCGGATGACGAAGCCACCCTGATTGCCCTCGGCACGGGCTGTCGTCGTGCACAATCCCGCGAGCAGCACGCAAGCCAGTGCCGTTACGGCGAGGCAGTGCGGGGCATGCGTGGGACGCGGTAGGCGACTCATGGATCAAACCGTCCTTCAGGATTTTTCGAGGCAAGCATAATAGAATCCGTCCATTCCATCCTCGCCGGTAAGTATCTGTCGGCCGGGCGGGCTATTCACACCCCAGCCGGCGTGCAACTCCACCGGTTTCGCATCCGGCTGCACCGCCAGAAACGAACGCAGCTGAAACGCATTTTCTTCGTTCAACACCGAACAGCTGGCGTACAGCAGCTTACCGCCGCGGACCAGCAGCGGCCAGAGTGCTGCCAGCAGCCGCGCTTGCAGCACCCTCGCGGCTGCGATGTCCTGCGGGCGACGGTGCGTCTTGATGTCGGGATGACGGCGTATCACGCCGGTGGCGCTGCAGGGTGCATCCAGCAATATGCGCTCGAAGCGCCGACCGTCGTACCAGTCATTGGGTATGCCGGCATCCGCCATCCTGACCGACGCCTTCAAGCCCAGACGCTGAAGATTATCGTGAATCTTCGCAATACGCGCGGAATCGTTGTCCAGCGCCAGCACGTCTGCTTCGGGGTACCGCTCCAGCAGATGACAGGTCTTGCCGCCAGGTGCAGCGCACGCATCCAGAACGCGCATACCGGGTTGCACGTCCATCAATTCTGCAGCAAGCTGCGCCGCCTCGTCCTGGACCGAGAATTTCCCCGCGGAAAACCCGGGCAATGTCTCCACATCCACCGGCATGGCCAGCACCAGTCCATCCGTGGAATACGCACAAACTTGTGCGCCGATTCCGGCCGTCGCGAACTCAGTCATCATTGCATCGCGCGTGGTAACGCGGCGATTTACCCGTAGTGTCAGGGGCGGACGTTTGTTGTTGGCTGCGAGGATTGCACGCCAATGTTCCGGCCAGGACGCACGAACTTGCTCAATCATCCAACGTGGATGCACATAAAGGGCTTGTTCATTCTCGGCTAGCTCGGATTGAAAGCGCCCCTGCTCGCGTAGAAATCTGCGCAAGACTGCGTTCACCAACTTTACCGCCCATTGCTTATGCAGATGCCGGCAAGCTTCGACGGTTTCCTGTACGACTGCATGTGCCGGCACGCGCATTTCCGTGAGCTGATACAGACCCGATAACAACACCACGTGAATATCGAGATCTCGGTCCTTGAGAGGCTGCTGCAACAATTGCGAAAGCCAGAATTCCAGGCGCGGATGGAACCGCAGCGTGCCGTAACACAGTTCCTGCACCAGTGCGGCCTCCCGTGCCGCTAGCATTGCCGGCCTCAGTTCACGCAGTGCGTTATTAAGATAACGGCCGTCGCGCAACACCGCCACCAGCACGTTTGCCGCCAGGGCGCGCGCTGATACTCCCGTCATCAGCCGAAACGCTGGCCGGCAAGCACATGGGCATGGGCGAAATCGGCGGCTGGCATTACGCGCCGTCCCGCGGCTTGCAATTCGATGATGCGCAATGCGCCCTTGCCTGTGGCGACATCAATTCCTTCACGACCCGCATTGAGTATGGTGCCAGGTGCCTGCGTGACCAGCGACGAGATCGCCTGGGCGCGCCAGATGCGCAAGTGTTCACCCTGCCAGTCAGAGTGCGCCACCGGCCAGGGATTGTAGCCGCGCACTTGTCGCGCCAGGATTTCTGCCGGCAGTGTCCAATTGATGACAGCCTCTTCGCGAGTCAGTTTTTCTGCATACGTTGCATGGGAATCGTCCTGCGACACTGGCTTTACATCCGGTATGCGCTCCAGTAATTCCAGCACAGCCTCCGCGCCCAATATCGCTAAGCGATCGTGAAGAGTCTGTGCGGTATCGTCATCGCAGATAACCATGCGTTGCGTTGCCAGTATGTCGCCGGTATCTAGACCTCGGGCCATCTGCATGAGTGTGATTCCGGATTCGGCATCACCGGCGAGAATGGCGCGCTGGATGGGCGCCGCACCACGCCAGCGCGGCAATAGTGAGGCATGTATGTTGATGCAGCCATAGCGCGGGATCCTGAGCACCGCGTCGGGCAGCAATAAACCATAGGCCGCCACGATCATTACATCCGGCGCCGCGTTTTTGATTTGCGCTTGAGCTTCAATCGTCTTGAGTGTCGCCGGTTGATATACCGGCAGTTGCAACTCAAGGGCACGGCGTTTCACCGGTGATGCGCCAAGTTTGCGGCCGCGGCCAGCGTGACGGTCGGGCTGGGTCCACACGCCGATGACATCACGGCGCACACTCACCAATGCATTCAGCGCCGTGACAGCGAAGTCAGGGGTGCCGGCAAACGCGATACGCAAAGGCGTTGTCATTAACGGTCTCGGCAAAGCGAAAATGCGTTCGGGAAGAAATCAGATGGCCGGCGCAGCGCCGGGAGCACTTTCTCGTTCCTCACGCTGCTCTTTTTCCAGTTTTTTGCGGATACGCCGGCGCTTGAGTTCGGACAGATAGTCCACGAACAGTTTGCCGTCCAGATGATCGATCTCGTGCTGGATACACACCGCCAGCAGGCCTTCGGCCTCGAATTCCACCAACTTGCCCTCCGGGTCCTGGGCACGCACCCGGATGCGCTCGGCGCGCTCGACTTCCTCGAAGACACCCGGCACCGACAGGCAGCCTTCTTGCATGGTCTCGGTGCCGTCCTGAGAGAGGATTTCAGGATTGATATACGCTCGTGGCTGGTCGCCCTTTTCCGACACATCCACCACCATCACCCGCTGATCCACCCCCACCTGGGTGGCGGCCAGGCCGATGCCCGGCGCGGCGTACATGGTCTCCTGCAGATCGGCCACAAGTTGCCGCGTATCCGCATCCACCGCTGGCACTGGCCTGGCGCGGATGCGCAGGCGGGGGTCGGGGTAATGCAGGATGCTCAACAGGGCCATGGTTCTATCCGGATTAGGGTAGGGGGCCCCGTTTTCAAGGGGCGCCAGTTCAATCCTCATGCACTTTTGCACAAAATGCTGCTAAAGTTATGATGCTATTAAAAAGTTGCCCGGCACCTCTGCCACTTTGGGGGCCTGCCGCTGATGCGGGAGGGGCCTGAAAAACGCGGGGAATGTCAGGCGAGTCGTGGAGATTACCGATGAAAGATTATAGCGCGACCCGCTGTTTAGCCGCTCTTTGCCTGGCGGGCTTGCTTGCCGCCTGCGCCCACGCCCCGCAGAAAACTGCGCCTGTGGCCGCACCTCCACCGCCGCCGCCGCCCCCACAAGAACAACCGGCTCCAGTACCGCCTCCGCCTCCGGTCATATTGCCGCAAGCGCCGCGGACCTATGTGGTCAAGAAAGGCGACACGCTTTGGGGCATTTCATCCATGTACCTGCAGGATCCATGGCGCTGGCCGGACATCTGGTACGCCAACCCGGCCATCAAGAATCCACACCTTATTTATCCGGGCGACGAGCTGATGTTCGGTTATATCAACGGTCGTCCGACCCTGACCGTGATACGCAATGGCAAGCTGGTCACCGAGGCGACCGAGGCGACCAACCTGCCAACCAATCTGCCGGTTGAAAAGATCGAACCCGAAATTCGCTATACGACACTCAATCAGGCCATCCCGACGATCTCGCTGAATGCCATTCGCCAGTTCCTCACCGGCACCCGCGTAGTCAGCAAGGGTGAACTTGATCATGCGGGCTATTTGATGCGCGCTGTAAATGACAGCCCGATCATCGGTTTAGGCGGGGAAGCCTATGCGCGCGACCTCAAACAGGCCGATGGTAACCGCTTTAACCTCTACCGTTTGGGGCAAGAATACGTGGATCCGGATAGCGGTAAGGGCTTAGGTTACCAAGCTACGTACATCGGTGACGGCAGCGTCGAACGTTGGGGCGATCCTTCAAAAGTGATACTGACCTCTGTCGCCCAGGAAGCTTTACCCGGCGACCGGTTTCTGCCGGTAGTGGCCGAGCAACTCAACCAGAATTACTTGCCGCATCCACCTGCCAAGCCGTTCACGGGCGACATCATCGCGGTCCTCGGCGGGGATTTAGTGATCGGTCAGTATGACGTAGTGGTCTTGGATCGCGGCACCGATGCTGGACTCGATGCCGGCACGGTACTTGGTATTTTCTCGCGCACCAGAAAAGTCAGTGATCCCTATGCTTTCGATGGCCTCAGTGGTTCGGTGAAATTACCAGGCGAACGCGAAGGCACACTCTTGGTGTTTCGTGCCTACAACAAGGTCAGTTATGGCCTTGTCATGGTAGCCACGAAGGAAATCAAAATTCTGGACACGGTCGATAATCCTTAGTCCTGAAGAGGGATCGGGACATAGAAACACAGGAAGCGAACTATTGGCTGGCTCTGGTCCGGGCTCCCGGCCTCGGACCCGTCGGCTTCTCCACTTTGCTGGCGCGCTGCGGCACGCTGGCGCAAATTTTCAACACTGCTTCGCATAACCTCTCCGGTCTGGGGCTCACTGAAGAAACTCGCGCCTGGTTGAAATCTCCGGACTGGGCAACAACGGAAAAAGATCTGCGCTGGCTGGAATCTTCCGCAGCCAGTTTGCTGCCGATCACTGATCCCGCATACCCGGAACTGCTCAAGCAAATTCCAGATCCACCCATCGTTCTGTTCCTGCATGGAAATGAAAACCTGCTCGCAAATCCGCAGCTCGCGATGGTCGGCAGCCGCAATCCCAGCAGCGAAGGCCGACGCAACGCCGAGGAATTTGCCGGGTATCTCGTGCGTTGCGGTTTGGCAATCGTGAGCGGTATGGCGCTTGGGATTGACGCTGCCAGTCACCGTGGCGCACTTAAAGCGAATGGCGCCACCCTCGCGGTGTGGGGCACGGGTCTCGATAAAGTCTATCCGCCCAGCCATCGGGAATTAGCGGCGGAAATCGCCACCAAAGGCCTGCTGGTTTCAGAATTCCCGCCGGGCACGCCGCCATTGCCGCACAATTTTCCGCGCCGCAATCGCATCATCAGTGGTCTGTCTGTGGGCACGCTGGTGGTGGAAGCAGCCCAGTCCAGTGGCTCGCTAATCACCGCGCGGCTTGCGAGTGAACAGGGGCGCGAAGTGTTCGCCATCCCCGGTTCCATTCACAATCCGCTGGCGCGGGGTTGTCATCGCCTGATCCGCGAAGGCGCCAAGCTGGTGGAATCCGCTGGTGATGTGCTCGAGGAACTGGCGCCGTTGCTGAAACTGGAACCGGCACGCGCATCCGAACCACAACCGCTCGGTGAGCCCGTTGTCGGAACCGACGATCCTGAATACCACCTGCTCTTGAATTCTCTCGACTTTGCACCCACTTCTGTGGACGCTCTGGTGGAGCGCACTGGATTGACGCCTGATGTGGTTTCCTCCATGCTGCTAATGCTCGAACTTCAGGGCCAGGTTGAAGCAGCGCCGGGCGGACGTTATTCCCGGGTTAACAAGAGGCCAACGTCATGATGAAAGAAAATGTGCTTGACGTGCTTATGTACCTGTTCGAAAACTATCTGGATGATGACGAGGAAGAAACGGAAACCGACCGTGAATCTCTGACGGTGGAACTGGAAGAAGCCGGATTCCCGAAATCCGAGATCAACAAGGCATTCGACTGGCTGGAAAACCTGGCGCTGAATCCGCCGGAAACCGAGCCGCCGCTAAATCGTCCCGAGGGTTTCCGGGTGTATGCTGAAGCAGAGCTGGAACACCTCAGTACCGAATGCCGCGGTTTCATGCAGTATCTGGAAAATATCGGCATTCTCGAAGCCGCGCAGCGCGAGATTGTGATTGACCGCATCATGGCACTGGACGACAGTGATATTGATTTGGAACAGGTGAAGTGGATCATCCTCATGGTGCTGTTCAACCGCCCCGGTCAGGAAGACGCTTACTCGCGCATGGAAGATCTGGTATTCGATGATTCAATCGGCGTGATGCACTGAATCGCATCACAATCCTGGACCCGCCGCAGGTAAACTTGCGACGGGTTTTTGCTGCTGTCGTGAACACCTGATACCCTCTCCGGACTTGAACACGTAATACGGTTTGTAGTATTGCTATATATATGAGTGAAAATCTGGTAATCGTTGAGTCCCCGGCGAAGGCCAAGACCATCAAGAAGTACCTTGGCAAGGGCTTTGAGGTGCTGGCTTCCTACGGTCACGTGCGTGATCTGGTGCCAAAAGAAGGCGCCGTGGATACCGAGCACGCGTTCGCCATGAAATACGCGCCTATCGAACGCAATGAAAAGCACGTTCAGGAAATCGTCAAGGCACTGAAGAAGGCCAGCACCTTATATCTCGCCACCGACCCGGATCGGGAAGGTGAAGCCATTTCCTGGCATCTGTATGAAATCCTAAAGGACAAAGGCGCACTCAAGGACAAGGGCGTGCATCGTGTAGTGTTCCATGAGATCACCGAACGCGCCGTAAATGACGCCGTAGCCCATCCACGTGCGCTATCCACTGAATTGGTGAACGCACAGCAGGCGCGGCGCGCGCTGGATTATTTGGTGGGCTTCAACCTCTCGCCGCTCCTGTGGAAAAAAATCCGCCGGGGGCTTTCCGCCGGCCGCGTGCAATCGCCAGCCTTGCGCCTAATCGTAGAGCGCGAGAACGAGATCGATAAATTCAAGACCGAAGAATACTGGACCCTGATCGCGAACACGGAGAAGGACACCCAGCCTTTCACCGCCCGGCTATACCGCTATGCTAACGACAAGGTGGAACAGTTCAGCTTCCGGGACGAACAATCCACCCGTGCCGCCGAACAGGCGCTGCTCAAATCTGCGAACGGCAAGCTCACGGTCGCGTCGGTTGAAAAAAAGCAGCGCAAACGTAATCCCGCTGCACCTTTCACCACCTCCACGCTGCAGCAGGAAGCTGCACGCAAGCTCGGCTTCACCGCCCAGCGCACCATGCGCACTGCGCAGCAGTTGTATGAAGGCATCGACCTCACCGGGGAAGGTCCCGTGGGCCTGATTTCGTACATGCGCACCGATTCCGTGATCCTCGCGGCGGAAGCGGTTGCGGAAATCCGGGAGGTCATCGCCGCACGTTATGGCAGGGACTCCCTGCCGGAACAGCCGCGCGAATACAAGACCAAATCCAAGAACGCCCAAGAAGCTCATGAGGCCATCCGTCCCACGTCCGCGGCGCGCGCGCCGGAGGAAATCCGGGGCAAACTTTCGGACGAGCAACGCAAACTGTATGAACTCATCTGGAAACGCACCGTTGCCTGCCAGATGGAACAGGCTGTGTTCGACACCGTGACCGCCGATCTGGACGCTGGCAATAAAAGCACCTTCCGGGCCACCGGCTCGGTGATGGTAGTGCCTGGCTTCATGGCCGTGTACCAGGAAGGTCGCGACGATAACAGCACGGATGACGAAGAACGCCTGCTGCCGCCGCTTGAGGAAGGCGAGATCGTCACGCTCAAGGACATCCTGTGCGAACAGCATTTCACCGAGCCGCCGCCGCGCTACACCGAGGCAAGCCTGGTCAAGGCGCTGGAGGAATACGGCATCGGCCGGCCTTCGACCTATGCCACCATCATCTCAACCCTGCAGCAGCGCGAATACGTGGAGATGGACCGCAAACGCTTCAAACCCACGGACGTGGGCCGGGTGGTGGCGAAGTTCCTCACCGAGCATTTCACCCAGTATGTGGACTACGATTTCACCGCAAAGATGGAAGACGAGCTGGACGCCGTCTCGCGCGGCGAGAAGGAATGGGTGCCGGTGATGCACGAGTTCTGGGACCCGTTCAAGAAACTGGTGGACTACAAGGAAGAAAACGTGTCGCGCAAGGATGTCACCACCGAGAAGATGGACGAGAATTGCCCGAAGTGCGGCAAGCCGTTGTCCATTCGCTTGGGACGGCGTGGGCGTTTCATCGGCTGCACCGGCTATCCGGATTGTGATTACACCCGCAACCTGGATGAAACCGCCGAGCAGGCGGCGCAACCGGAAAAAATTGAAGGCCGGCAATGCCCGCAATGCAATTCTGACCTCATCATCCGCCGCGGCCGCTACGGCAAGTTCATCGGTTGCAGCAGCTATCCCAAGTGCAAGTACATCGAGCCGCTGGAAAAGCCCCAAGACATGGGCATCGAGTGCCCGGAATGCCACCAGGGCACGTTCCTCAAACGCAAATCGCGCTACGGCAAGATCTTCTACTCCTGCTCGCGTTATCCGGATTGCAAATACGCCACCTGGAATCCGCCTATCGTTGGACCCTGCCCCAAGTGCGCGTGGCCAATCCTTACGGTCAAGACCACCAAACGCAAAGGCACCGAACGCGTGTGCCCACGCAAGGAATGCGGCTTTGCAGAACCTGCGCCAGAACTGGCACCACCGCCCGCAGAAGCGGAAGCCGCCGTTTCCTGAAGTTGCATGCCTGAACCACGCTGGCCGCTGCGTCACGCACATGATGTAATTCTGGCTGGCGGTGTCATTGCCTACCCCACAGAAGCAGTGTTCGGTCTCGGCTGCGATCCGCTGAAGTATGCGGCGGTGGCGCGCATCCTTGCGATCAAATCCCGCGACGCTGCCAAAGGTTTCATCCTCATCGCCTCGCAGATCGAACAATTGCTGTCATTCGTGGCGCCGTTGGATAAATCACTGCGCCATAAACTGGAAGCAAGCTGGCCCGGACCCATCACCTGGGTGGTGCCGGCCGCGCGCGATGTTCCCGTCTGGTTAAGCGGCGGGCGTGAAACGCTCGCGGTGCGCGTCACTGCGCATCCCGTCGCGCAGCAATTATGCAAACTCACCGGCATGGCGCTGGTGTCCACCAGCGCTAACCGCAGCGGCCATCCGCCGGCGCGCACAGCGCTGCAGGTCAGAGCCCACCTCAGCG
Source organism: Gammaproteobacteria bacterium (assembly GCA_050739415.1). GTDB lineage: Bacteria > Pseudomonadota > Gammaproteobacteria > Natronospirales > REEB76 > REEB76. The sequence continues at coordinate 9,387 of JBOIBD010000065.1, forward strand.
AGGAAGTGGATTACATTGTTTCGGGCGCCACCGGACCGGGACGCAAGCCCACGGAAATCCGTGACGCATTGACCGACAAGGTATTACGGGCCGGTTGAACCATGCAAGACATGACTGTCCAGGCAGTGGAAATCTACCTACGCGCGTTGCAGGACAAGATCACTGCGGCCCTGGAAAATCTCGACAGCAAGCAGAAATTCAAACGCGATAGTTGGACCCGTACTGAAGGCGGCGGCGGCGAGAGCCGCGTACTGCGTCACGGCGAGCTGTTTGAGCAGGCAGGCATCAATTTCTCCCACGTGCACGGCAAAACCCTGCCGCCCTCCGCCACCGCGCACCGGCCGGAATTGGCAGGCAGAAACTGGCAGGCACTGGGTGTATCGATGGTGCTGCATCCCTGGAACCCCTATGTGCCAACATCACATATGAACCTGCGATTCTTTGCCGCACCCAGAGAGAATGAGAAAACCGTCTGGTGGTTTGGCGGCGGTTTTGATCTCACGCCTTATTACGGCTTCGAGGAAGACGCGCGCCACTGGCATGTCACCGCCCAAGCCGCCTGTGCGCCCTTCGGAGCCGAAGTTTATCCACGCTACAAAAAATGGTGCGACGAGTATTTCTACATCAAGCACCGTAACGAGCCACGCGGCATCGGCGGCCTGTTCTTCGACGACCTGAACGAATGGGGTTTCGAGAAATGCTTGGCTTTTGTGCAGAGCGTCGGCGAGCATTTCCTGCCGGCTTACAAGTCCATCGTGCAGAAACGCCGCGATACCGACTACGGCGAGCGCGAACGCCAGTTCCAGCTCTACCGCCGCGGCCGTTACGTGGAATTCAACCTTGTATACGACCGCGGCACACTCTTCGGCCTGCAATCCGGCGGCCGTACCGAATCCATCCTCATGTCGCTGCCGCCGGAAGTGCGCTGGGAGTACGATTGGAAACCGGAGCCGAACACTCCGGAAGCAGAACTGTATGAGAAGTTTCTCAAACCCAGGGACTGGGTTTGAGGGGTGTGTAGGTTGGCGGTGAGCGAGACGAACCCCAACGCATTAAAACTGTTGGGCTTCATTTCATTCAGCCCAACCTACGTCTACTGGGTTTGAGGAATTGCTGCGAGGTGGGAGCGGCTGTCCCGGCCGCGATAATCGCGACGGATACCGTCGCTCCCACAATCTATAATGATTCCCGAATTGCAGAGGATAAAATCCATAAATAACCACCCACCATTTCATCTGGCATTCCCAGTAAAGAATCTGGAAGAAGCCCGGCGCTTCTACGCCGGCTTGCTCGGCTGTCCCACCGGGCGCGAATCGGATCGATGGATTGATTTCAATTTCTTCGGCCACCAGATCGTCGCCCATCTCGCACCCTCTGAGTCTGATGCCGCCACAAATTTAGTGGATGGTGAGGACGTACCAGTGCGCCACTTCGGCGTGATTCTGGAATGGGATCAATGGCACACACTTGCCGACAAACTCAAGAAGGCAAAGGTGAAATTCATCATCGAGCCGAGCATCCGCTTCAAAGGCCAGGTGGGCGAACAAGCGACAATGTTCCTAAAAGATCCAAGCGACAACGCGCTGGAATTCAAGGCGTTCCGGGATATAAATCAGATTTTCTCGCGTGATTGACGCAAGAGGGTCTGTAGCAATATCCCACACCCATTGGAGGATTAAGACATGGATATTTATGAACAGGCGGTATTGCAGTATATATCTGCACCGGTATGGCGATTCGTCAATCCACAGATGGCGCTGCCTTATGAAGTGAACAAGGGTGAAAGTTGTCCAGATTTTGTTGTGCTAGATTTCCGACTTAAAACATTCTATGTTGTTGAGGTAACCGTAGCATCAAATATAACTGCACAACTTAAGAAAATAAAAGACCGAGAAAAGCGATGGTATTCGCCTCTACGGCAGCATATTAGTCAATATTACAATAGCTCATATTTCACCACGTGGAACTATCGTGTGACGCTGTTTATTCGCGCAGATATGTTTGAGCACGCAAATGCAGCGTTGATGGGAAACAAGGATGTACCCGTGTGTAAAGTCGAAACGACCTTTCAGGGTTGGACATGGAATTGGGGTGAAGATAATATTAATCCATTAGAAACCTCACCAGATGACCCACCGTCGTAACCATATTGCACAGCAGAGATGAAAATGAATAGGAAACATCTTGCCCCGCTTTTTGTAGCCACATGTTTACTGTGTGGATCCTCTGGCGCCCAAACCCCGACCTCAGAACCTTTCAATGCAACAGCGTTATCTTCCGGCCCGCCGAATGATGCGGCTCCCACCAACGCAGAAGCGGGTCAAGGTAGCAGCACTTCCAAGGGCACGGCGGCCCACCAAAAGGACTGCGATTCTGCACTGTCTGCGGTAAGGGGCAATATCCAATCTCAGCTTTCAGGCCAAACCGTACTGACTTTCACGCTTAACGACACGTCCTTCGTGTACTCAGCCGCGCAACGAACACACTGTGTGGTTCAGATGAAGGTAATAGATTCGTCTGGCTATACGTATTCCTACACCCTAAACTATGACGTCGATGTGAACGGTGTATTCGTATATGCGCAATACAATGGCACAGGAACCGATCCTTATAATTTATACACTTACCAAGAAGCCGTGGCGGGATTAAGCCCGGCACAAGTGGAGAACGCACCTAAAATACAGAAGGAGCGCCAACAGATCGGCCCCTATCTTGATATCTTACTGGACCCCAAAACCACTTACACAGCACACATTGAAATCTATTCGAAATTGTGTGCTGCAAAATTAAACGACGCAGACCTTATCAAGCGTTCGCAAGCCCAGAAT
>JBOIBD010000066.1:0-12170 GCA_050739415.1 Gammaproteobacteria bacterium
CTGTTGCGCCAGACTCAACGTGCACTCCTGACCATCGCTGCCAACCAGCCCCTGCTGCGTTCCTTCATTGCCCACTGCAACCTTTCTCTTCGTCTAAGTTAGGACATTATTTATGCTATTATCAGTAATTGGCGTAGATGTTCCAACATTGATTGCATGGAAGAATTCTGGATTATCTCCAATACAGGCTACAATTTTCAACACCAACAATGTACCCATTGCTGTTGCCCCAAAGCTCAATAAAGTTGCTGCGAAATATTGCAAGACAATTGTACGTGATGATTTTGACAGAGCAAATCCTTATTCCACCATAGGCAAGTGTTATTTGATACAAGACTATCAAGTGTCTCAGATATTGAATCGTAATGTAGATTTATTAACTCTGTCGGCCAACTATGTCAATTTATTTGGCGTAAACGGACAAACTGTATTTGCTCACTGGAATGGTGATGCGCCTGGTGTTGGTGTGGGCGTTAATTTACTGATTAAAAGCATTGGAATACAGCACTATACAGAGGAAACAGGGGCAGATAATGTTGCCGTCGTTGCCAAGGTTTTAATGGAGTTTTAGAATTTAATAGTCATTGAAAAATGGCCATCAATGGCCATTTTTCAACTCAAAAATAGAAAATACAAATTCTGGCTTCTATATTTTTCAATGAGGTTACACTCGGCAGACATACTCATGACAATTAGAAAGCTCTCGCCTGTCACACACGGAAAGGACATCGCGGCTGCCCAACAGCGCTTGGCGCGGACCGTTTACGCCAATATCCCTGCTCGAAAAAGACTACATATCATTACAAAAGGCGATAAAGGGAAGCCGCATAATCTCTTGGTACATTGCGACATCGACGGATTTTGGGTCTATATCAGGCCCGGCAAGCCTGCGGGTACTACCCATTATTGGAATTCCTTTGGCCGCATGGATCGTTCCGAGAATTACGTACAGACGCCGCACTTAGAATGCAATCCCCCACACACTGGAGACAATCGACAGCAGGGGGCGCTCTTCGCACAAGCCTCGAACGGGACTACGACATATCTCGTGCATACCGGGAAGATAGGCGGTGGGAAAAAGCACGTTGGAAAGGCTAACTTCCTTACTTGGCTCCGGAGCCGTCGGCTGAAGGATCTGAAGTGGGTGAAGATTGATGACGAACCGGTCAAGGCCATCCTACTGGGTTCCGTTGATTCACCGCAACTCATCGGCGCCATCAAATACTATATGGATCTCGCTTGGGAATTCAAAACCAGCCGCTCTGCACCCCATCACATGAAAAAGAGCGGCAAGGCCTCTAAGAAATACCACAGCCGTCGGCGGGGCAATGGATTGGGCAAACTAGTGGGATCGGCCTTCTCGGCAGAACGCTACCGTAGTACGACGAAGAGGAAAAAGGTCAAGATAGTTCGGCGAAAACACGGTAAAGTGGTAGGTTCACTCAAGGAGTGGGCGCTGCGTCGCTATGGGAAACCCTTGGTCGTCGGCAACAATCAGACTGTGGATCTGCTCCTTGGACAACCGAAGACGGGGCATGTCATGCAAGTCTTTGAAGTTAAGACTAATACCGGTACACAAGCCATGTACACCGCTATAGGTCAGCTGCTTGTGCACGCTTCACGCACTACCCATAAGACTCTTGCCAAGATGACACTGGTGGTCCCATACGCGCAGGTCATCGACCCTGAAATCTACCAAGTCATAAAGCGCCACAAAATAGAAGTCTACACTTACCGTCATAAAAAACGTGGCCACAACTTCTCGCCCTACACTAAGTCAGCGTCATCCCAATAACGCAGCTCGATTTGCTTGTTGGGGTTCCGCTGACACCTCACCCGCAACATACATTTATTTCGTAGGAGTGGGTTTCCTGCCGCGATTCCATAATTACGCCTGCCGAGTTGGCGCAAGCCGACGACTATAATGCCCGCATGTGCTTATTAGTTTTTGCCTGGAAAACCCATCCCGAATACCCGCTGTTATTCGCTGGCAATCGCGATGAACTGCACGCGCGTCCCGCAGAGGCAGCCGGTTTCTGGTACGACGCGCCTCAGGTATTGGCCGGCCGCGATCTGCAAGCGGGTGGCACCTGGCTGGGCGTGACTACCGGTGGACGCTTTGCCGTGGTCACGAATTACCGCGCGGGGTTCAATCCGGCGAAGGCCCCGCGTTCCCGCGGTGCATTGACTGCGGATTTCCTGCGCGGCGACACCTCAGCAAAGAGCTATATCCATGAGGTCGCGGAGCACAGCACTGAATATGGCGCATTCAGTCTGATCGTGGGTGATCGCGCAGCGCTCTGGTATTTTTCCAATCGCGGCGAACCAGAACCACGAGAAGTACCAGCGGGCATCCATGGACTCAGCAATCACCTGCTGGACACACTCTGGCCGAAAGTCGCACGCAGCCAGGAGTCACTGACGCTGCTGCTTGAAAAGCAATCTTTGAATACAGAGGTGCTCTTCACACTGCTATCAGATCGCACGCCTGCACCGGAAGCGCAGTTGCCGGATACCGGCATCGGCCGCGAGCGTGAACGCCAGGTGTCGCCTGTGTTCGTGGTCAATCAGATCTATGGCACGCGTTGTTCCAGCGTGATCCTTTTTCACCAAAATGGCGGTATCCGCTTCGCGGAACGGCGCTTCGATGCAGCGGGTCAGGCGCTGGAAACCCGCTATTTCCACATCACCGGGGGCGTGGCATGAAGCGCGCGCCACGGCCCGCGCCCTGCGGAACCTGGTCGTCTCCCATCAGTGCGGCGCAGATCGCGGCCAGTGGTGTGCGCCTGAGCCAACCGCGTGTTGTGGATAATCGGGTGTATTGGGTGGAGAGCCGGCCGGCGGAAAATGGGCGTTGTGTTTTGGTATGTGGCCGGCCCGGCGAACGCAACCGTGATCTCACGCCCACACCGTTCAGTGTCCGCAGCCGCGTACATGAATATGGCGGCGGTGCGTTTACCATCACAAAAGGCGCGCTGTATTTCGTCAATGACTCAAATCAACAGATTTACACGCAGACGCTCGACGGCGGCATATCCAAAGCACTGAGTGATGCGCCTGCCTGTCGCTTTGCGGATTTGCTGTTGGATCCGCAGCGAGAACGCTTGATCGCGGTGTGTGAGGATCACGTTGAAGAGGCACACGCCCCGCGCAACACTTTAGTGGCTGTCTCTACCCGCAACGGCGGCGTCACCCCGCTCGCGGACGGTTACGATTTTTACAGTTCACCGGCCCTGAGTCCCGGCGGTCATCAACTTGCCTGGCTGTGCTGGAAGCAGCCGCAGATGCCCTGGGATGGTTGCGAGCTGTGGCTGGCGGAACTGGATGGCGATGGTGTTCCGAAACACGCACATTGCGTAGCCGGCGGTGCGGAAGAATCCATATTCCAGCCGCAGTTTGCGCCGGACGGTGTGCTGTATTTCATTTCTGATCGCAGCGGTTTCTGGAATATATACAAGTATGCAAACGGTAAAATCCGCGCCGTCACCGACGATGTCATGGATTACGGATTTGCCCAATGGAACCTTGGCATGTCGAGTTATGGTTTCAGGGCGGACGGCGCCATTCTCGCGACGCGTTTCAATCGTGGCGAATCCGAGCTGGTACAGATCGAAATTGGCGGCCAACTTAAATTGTTTCCCGCCGGCTTCACCCAAATCGAACACTTGTGTACGGAGGGAACCCGGTTTGCACTGCTGGCAGCCGATTCCACGCATTTGCCAGCGGTGATACTTGCTGACGATAAGCGTTTCATGCCACTTACGGATGCTGAAAACCGGATTCCGGCGGAATGCCTGAGCATTCCCGAATTCATCAGCTTTCGCACCACCGACAGCGAAGCTGCCCACGCCTGGTATTACCCGCCATGCAATACGGACTTTTCTGTGCCAGCCGGCGAAAAGCCACCGCTGCTGGTGAAATGTCACGGTGGCCCCACGGCCATGAGTGGCAACGCCCTCGATCCGCGCATCCAGTTCTGGACCAGCCGCGGCTTCGCGGTGGTGGATGTGAACTATCGTGGCAGCAGCGGTTTCGGCCGTGCCTACCGCCGCAGCTTGCGCGGTCAATGGGGCGTGCGTGATGTCGAAGATTGCATTACCGCGGCCCGTTATCTGGTAAACGCGGGGCGGGCGGACCCACGGCGCCTCATCATCAGTGGCAGCAGCGCCGGCGGTTTTACCGTGCTGTGCGCGCTGGCCTTCCATGATCTTTTCAAAGCCGGCGCGGTCTATTACGGCATCAGCGAACTCGCCACCGCCATGACCGACACCCACAAGTTCGAAGCGCGTTATGGCGACGGCCTGCTGGGTCCGTGGCCTACCGCGCGTGAGGTATATCACGCCCGCTCGCCACTGTACGCCGCGGACGATATCAAGTGCCCGGTAATATTCTTCCAGGGTCTGAACGACCGGGTGGTGCCGCCCGACCAGACGGAACGCATGGTGAACGCGCTGCGCACCCAAAAACTGCCGGTGGCTTGCCTACGCTTTGAAGGTGAAGGCCACGGTTTCCGCCGCGGCGATACATTGCGGCGCACGCTGGAAGCCGAACTTGCATTTTACGGACGCGTATTTGGTTTCAACCCGGCCGACCCGCTGCCGCCGCTTGCCATAGAAAACCTGCAGGATCCGGACTGATGCGAAGACCAGCCGGCTTTGCTCATGGCTTGTTCTGGTTATTACTCGTGCTGCTAAGTGCGAACGCGCATGCCGCCGCACCTAAAGTGGACGTTCAGGTGCGTGGCGTGAACGGCAGCCTGCTCAAAAACGTGCTGGCCTATCTCAGCATCAACACCTATCGCGATTCGCCTACGTTGAATCAGAGTCTGGTGGGTCGCCTGAATGCACGCGCGCCGCAGGAAATAAAAACCGCACTCGAACCCTTTGGTTATTATCAACCCGAGGTAAAAAGCAATCTCGAAGAAACACCTACCGGCTGGACCGCCATCTACACTATTACTCCCGGCACACCCGTACTGGTGCGCACCGTGGATGTGGAAATCAGCGGTGCCGGCAAAGATGACAAGGCCTTCAAAAAATTTCTTGCCGAACTTCCAATAAAATCCGGTCAGCAACTCGACCAGCCTGGCTATGAATCTCTGAAACAGCGTCTTCAACAAATCGCCGCGCATCACGGCTATCTGGACGCGCAATATACGCAAAGCACGCTGCGTGTGGATCCACAGCAGCATTGGGCTGACATCAGCCTGCATTTCCAGACTGGTCCGCGCTACTACTTCGGCGCCGTGATGTTCGTGCAGGATTTCATGAGTACGAAGTTCCTCGCGCAATACGTCACTTTCAAACCCGGCGATCCCTACGATGCCGGCAAGGTGCTGGTGCTGGAATACGCCCTGAATGATTCGGGTTATTTCGCCAGCGTGGACGTGGAAGTACAGCGCAAACAGACCACGGTCGAGCGCCACATTCCCATCCGCATCGTGCTCACACCGGGCAAACGCAACAAGTACATCCTCGGCATCGGTTACGGCACCGACACCGGGCCACGCATGACGCTCGGCTGGGAAAACCGGCGGCTGAACGGCGAAGGCCACAAGTTTTCGGTGCTTGGTCAATATTCGCACATACTCACCAGCACGCAGATAAATTACACCGTGCCCACACCCAACGGCGCGCAACTGGTGTACAGCCTGGCCAATGTTCGCCAGGTGCTGGGCAGCGGCGTAGCCTATACCACCGCGGTCGGCGTGAACCGCTACACCTCGCTGAACGCCTGGTCCTGGGATCAATATCTGCAACTGTCACACAACCGCAGTGACTTTGTCACAGAGCCCAGCACTATCAGTACCCTGCTGCTGCCGGGCAGCACGTTTTCGCGTGTGGTGACCGACGATCCCATCTTCCCCAGCCACGGCTACCGCGCCTCGCTGGATCTGCGCGGCGCGAGCCAAACACTCGGCTCCAGCACCAGCTTTCTGCGCGCCGATCTGAGCGCCAAGCTGATACTCACGATCGCACCAGACACGCGCCTGTTGTTGCGCGGCGAAGTAGGCGCCACCGCTACCCGAGACTTCGACGCACTGCCACTGTCGCAACGCTTCTTCACCGGCGGCGATATGACGGTGCGCGGCTTCGCCTACAATTCCATCGGCCCCACCGATCAATATGGCAATGTGATCGGCGGCAAGGACATGATGGTGGGCAGCATTGAAGTGGACCATATGTTCGGACGGATTTTTGGTGTGGCCGCGTTTGTGGATGCCGGCAATGTGTTCAACTCCTTTACCGTCTCGCTGGAAAAGGGCGTGGGCGTAGGCCTGCGCTGGCGCACGCCCGTGGGCATGGTGAGACTCGACTTTGCGCATCCGGTGAAACGCCCCGATCTTGACCGTGTCCGCATCCACTTCAGCATCGGAACGGACTTGTGATCAAACGCATCGTCATTGCCGCTGTCGCGCTCTTCATCCTACTGCTCGCAGGCACCATTTGGTTCACGCTGTGCAGCGAAACGGCGTTGTACTGGGCAGTGGCGCGAGTGGAAACCCACTACGCGGGCAAACTCACAATTGGCGGCGTACAAGGCTCGCTCATGGGACCCATCACACTCACGGATGTGCAGCTTGACGAAACGGCTTTCGACGTCCGCATCCACACGCTGACGCTAGACTGGCAACCGCTGGCGCTGCTGGGCAGACGTGCGGTCATCACTCAGTTTCACGTCCAGGACATGGGCGTGCGGATCAAACCGCGTCAGTCTTCAACGCCTTTCAAATTCGTACGCCCGCAGCCGCCACATCTGCCGGTTGTGATCATTGCAAATAATCTGGAAATAAATCACCTCACGCTCATAACACCAGAACTCAATCAGCCGGTGATTGTGGATCACGCCACGCTTGCCGCACAGTTGGACAACCGCGCTTGGGCACTGCGTTCTCTGCAGGTGGAGGGGGCTCACGTACAAGTAAAAGGTGAAGGAGTCTGGGCATTTCAGCGTGGCGAGCAGGTTGACGTCCACCTGCAAGGGACACTCGCCCTGCCCGGACAACCGGCCATTACCGGCGAGGCCACCGCCAAAGGTGATGAACAGACGATTCACTTTCAGGGTTCATTGAGCGCACCGTTCCAACTGCAGCTCACGGCCGAGCTCAACCAATTATTCACTGTACCGTCCTGGCAGGGCGAACTGCGCTTCAGCGGACTGGATCCGCGCCGGCTGCACCCCACCTGGCCGGATTTGTTGGCCAACGGTGATTTGCAGGTGCAAGGTGATCCGCAGACCACCACCCTTACCGGCGACATCGCCGCACGCGAACCGAAGTACGGCGACTGGCGCAGTCATGCAGAGTTGAGCTTGGCCGGCGATGTACTGCAAGTACATCAACTGAACCTCACGCACGTCAACGCCTCCACACGCTTCAACCTGAGCGGCGAAGTGCGTTACGTGGACGGTAAGCTGGAACCGGCCTTGCATGGTGACTGGAAAACATTGCCCCTGCCGCTCACCGGAAAACCGTGGCTCACATCTCCGCACGGCAAACTGGAAATCAGCGCCAAGGGTGATGAGGCGCTCTTGACCCTGGACGGCGCACTTGCCAATGGCGGAAACTTCAGCGGCCGCGGCGAAATCGGTTTGTCCGCGCCGCACGCCTGGAAACTCCGGGCACGCGCACAAGGTTTTCAACTGACGCTGGCGTCTATCAACCAGGACCGCCCCCTGCCGCCAATGAATTGGCAGCTTCAGGCTCACGGCGACACGGCGCGCACGCTGGTGGACCGTTTCACCGCGACATGGCTCGCGGGCCGAATACAGGCTCACGGCAGCCTCGGCCACGATGACGGCCAGCCATGGCAATTCGACATTGCGACACAAAACATCAACCCGGCTGCGCTGTACCCGCAATTCCCCGGCGCGTTGAATTTAACTGCCAGGATTTTCGGCCGCTACGGTACGCAATCCGCCTGGAAATTCCAGCTCATGAAGCTAGCCGGCCACTTGCGCGATGCGCCGGTGCAAGCGTCAGGCACCGTGAGTCATGCTACTGACGTGTGGCAATTTCAGAATGTCGCCGTCCGCATGGGAAGCAACAGCCTGCAACTCAATGGACGTTTCGGCAAACAGCCGCACTTCACCTGGAAACTGGACGCACCCGATCTGGCCGCCGTCTGGCCGGAAATCCAGGGCAAGCTCACGAGTAAAGGCGAAGCGGATCTAAGCGGCGTGGTGCCGGTGCTCGCGCTCAATCTCGATGCCGAAGCGCTGCACTTCCGTGACTACGCGCTTGGAAAAGCCGTTGCTTGGATTAACATGAATGGCAGTGCGCCAACAGGTCACGCCACGCTCGATGCGGAAAACGTGCAATTCAAAAAGCTGAAAATCGGCAGTCTCATGGCACAGGCCAGCGGCTCTTTGGGCGCACACACACTCTCCGCGAAATTCACTACCCCCTACGGCGACGCCGTAATCTCCGGCAACGGTGCCTATGACAATGAACTCTGGCAGGGCACGCTCACCGAAGTCATGCTGGCGCCGAAAGGTGCGGGCGAGTGGCGCAGTACGGCATCCTGGCAGGCGCGCATCGGCGCGGCTCACTTTGCACTGCCGCAAGCTTGTCTGGGTCAGGACACGGCCCGCATCTGTCTGGATGCGGATTGGCAACCGGAGCAGTGGCAGGCCGATGGCCTGCTCACCGCCGTACCCGTAAAGAGCCTGCAGGCACTGTTGCCGGAAGGGCTCGACTACACCGGCAGCTTCGGCGCCACGTTGCACCTCAAGGGCGGCAACGGTAAGCGCACGCTCGACCTCACCGCCAGTCTCTCACCGGGCGAAATAGACAACGCCATCAACCATCACCGCGTGGCTCTGCTCGCGTACAACGCCGGCAACCTATCTCTGCATTCTGATGCACAGCTCACCACCGGCCAGTTGAACTGGACGCTCAAGGACGGTGGTTACATGGATATCCGCTCGCAAATCACCCACGGCGAACAGCCCGTGCTATCCGGCAGCATCCGGGGCGAGATGCACGATTTCGATCTGGTGCCGGCCCTGGTTCCTGAAATCGGCGGCCTGCAAGGCAAATTCGATGTGAATCTCACACTCGGCGGCACGCCCACAGATCCGTTGTTCAGCGGCACCGCCTCACTGGCGGATGGCGCGATCCTGATTCCGCGTCTCGGTCTGCACGTCACCGGCGTGCGGCTCAGCATGAACGGCGACGGCGAACACCTCACGCTGGATGGCACGGCGCACTCCGGCAGTGGCAGCGTGAGCTGGCAAAGCAGCGCCGTCAGGGCCGGCGATATCTGGCAGGCCCAGGGCAAACTCAGCGGCGAGAATTTCCGTGTATGCGACATTCCCGAAGCATGGATTGACGTGTCACCGAACGTGAATTTCAAACTCGATAACCGCGATGTGTACGTTGACGGCGCGGTGAACGTGCCCTACGCGAAGCTGCGGCCGCGGGACCTCAGTAAAACCGCACGGGTCTCTTCCGACCAGGTGATCGTCGGGGAAAACGGCGAACCGCCTTCGGAGAAATGGCGCGTGCATGCACAGGTGCGCATCAACATGGGTCAGGACGTGGATTTTTCCGGCTTCGGTCTCACAGGCAGGATTATTGGCAGCGTGTTGGCGGTAGATGAACCGGGCCACAACACTACCGGTAGCGGTGCACTTGAAATCGCAGACGGCAAATTCATGGCCTACGGTCAGAAACTCAGGATCGAGCGCGGCCGGCTGCTGTTCAACGGTGGCTCGATAGCCAATCCGGCGCTCGACATCCGCGCCATCCGCCCGCCGGCACATGCGGTTACGGTGGCGCCCGGCGCTAGCGAACAGAAAGTCGGCGTGATTGTGCGTGGCAGTTTGGAGCACCCCAAGATTTCACTGTTTGCCGAGCCGCCATTGCCACAGTCGCAGATGCTGGCTTACCTGATCACCGGACAGACTGGCGTCAACCAGAGCCTCTCGCCGCTGATCGGCACGCCACCCACCACTGCTTCCGATGTCACACAGATCGCCGGCGGACAACTGCTGGCCTCGGAACTCGGACAACAGATCGGTTTGCAAGGCGACGTGAGTGTGCAGAACGTGTCGCTCGCCAACGGTACCAGTGCGCCCGCCATGTTCGTCGGTAGATACCTCTCACCGCGGCTGTACATCAGCTACGGGACGGGCCTGGGCCAGGTATTCAACACGTTGCGCATCCAGTACACCTTGAGTGCACGCTGGATGCTGGAAGCCGAAACCGGTTTCGCGAGTGGCGCGGATTTGATTTACAGCATTGAACGGTGATTACCGTAATTTGCTGACTATTTCGAGAGCACGCTCAGGAGCCACGCACGGATGTGCTTGATTTCTTCCGGATGCACGGCATGCTGCATGGGGTAGGTATGCCAGATAATCGAGCAGCCGCGCGCGATGAGTTCCTTGCGGGTGTATTCGGCAAGTTGCAGCGGCACCACCGGATCCTGTGTGCCGTGAGCGTAGAAAATCGGCACACTGGTGTTAGCCGGGTTGATGGTGAACTCGAATCCGTCCACCAGCGGCAAGTACGTGGAAAGCGCCATGATGCCGGCCAGATGTTCACGGTACTGAAGCCCGGTATAAAGCGCCACCGCGCCACCCTGGGAAAACCCCGCCAGCACGATCCGGGACGTGGAAATCCCGCGCCGGTTCTCGCGCACGATCAAGGCTTCCAGCGCGGCGCGCGAGGCCAGCATGCCGGCTGCGTCGCGGAGTTGACCGAGACCAATCTTCGTCAGATCGAACCAGGCACGCATGACCTGACCGTTGTTGAGCGTCACCGGCCGCATGGGCGCGTGTGGAAACACGAAGCGCAGCGGCAAAGACGCCGGCAACCTCAGTTCCGGCACGATAGGCTCGAAATCATGGCCGTCGGCGCCCAGACCGTGCAGCCAGATGATGCTCGCCGTTGGTTGTACACTGGTTTCAAGTTCCACACATTCAGGCAGCTCGACCATCATGCTCTCCGTTAGAATGAGCGGATGATTGTAACCAACCCTATGTAGGTTGGTGAGGTTTTCCGAACCCCAACATCGCTTGAGCAAATGTTGGGTTTCGGCTGCGCTCCAACCCAATCCGCACCGGCTGATTTCGTTGGGCTTCGCTACGCTCAGCCCAACCTACACGTAGAGACAAGCATGGATTTTACCGACAAAGTCATCTTGATCACCGGCGCGGCCCGCGGCATCGGCCGTGCCACCGCCGAAGCGTTCGCACGTCTCGGCGGTACCGTGGCCGTGCATTACCACACCAGCCGCAAACTGGCCGAACAACTTGCAGAGTCTTTGCCCGGGGAAAATCATCATGTCTTCAGCGCCGACCTCACTGATCCCGTCGCCTGCGAGAAACTGATTGGCGACATAGCGCAGTTATACGGGCGAATTGATGTACTGGTAAACAACGCCGGTATCTACGAAGTAAAGCCGCTCAAGGATTTGAATTACGCCGGCTGGCAACAGACCTGGAAAAACACGCTCGCTGCCAATCTCGTCGCGCCCGCGAATCTGTGTTTTCTGGCCGCCCAGGTCATGATGAAACAGAGCAGCGGCAAGATCATCAATATTTCATCGCGCGGTGCGTTCCGCGGCGAGCCGGATGCACCCGCCTACGGTGCGGCCAAGGCCGGTCTCAACCAGTTGTCGCAATCCCTGGCTCAAGCACTCGCGCCGTACAACATCTTCGTAGGTGTAGTGGCGCCGGGCTTCGTACACACCGACATGGCCGCCGTGCTGTTGGACGGCCCACAGGGTGCAGCCATCCGTGAACAGAGCCCGCTCAAGCGCGCCGCCACGCCGCAGGAGATCGCCGAAGCGGTGGTGCGGCTCGCGGCCGACGGCATGATGTACGCGACCGGCTGCATTCTGGACATTAATGGCGCGTCCTACCTGCGCAGTTGAATCGTCATGAGCAAGATCATTCCCGTGATCCTATCGTGGAGCGGTGGCAAGGACAGCGCCATGACTCTGCACGTGCTTAGGCAAGACCCGCAGTATCAAGTCGTGGGATTGCTCACCAGTATCAACGGACATTACGGCCGCATCAGCATGCACGGTGTGCGCGAATCGCTGCTGGATGCACAGGCTGAAAGTATCGGTCTGCCGCTGCACAAGATCCGTTTATCGGCGCATCCCTCGAATGAAGAGTATGAGAAGAAAATGCGCTCTGCGCTGGAGGGCTTAAAAGAT
>JBOIBD010000067.1:0-11915 GCA_050739415.1 Gammaproteobacteria bacterium
CTGCGCTGACGCAATGGGCGGCGAATTCCGGCTGATGGTTCACGGCGGGCAGGGAATCAATGCCGATCATCGGATGAATGGAAGGCAGGACGTGCGACACGTTGCCCATGTCGGTGGACGCACTGAAACGTGCGACGGATTCGGGCGCGGCCAATCCACGCCCCAGGGCCACCGCATTGCGACGATACAATTCCGCCATGTCCGCGTCATGGAGCATTTCCGTGTACGGCTTGTCGCCGCCTTGAATTTCCAGTTTGGAGCCGGTGGCGATTGCGCCGGCTTCGAAACAATGCCGAACTTTCACGCGCAGTTCTTCCATATCCTTCACGGTTTCACCGCGGATGATATAGCGCGCTGAAGTGTGTGCAGGAACGATGTTGGGTGCATCGCCGCCGTGGGTGCAGATACCGTGGATGCGATCGGTTTGACGGATGTGTTGACGAAACAAACCGATGGCAGTCTGCGCGACTGTGAACGCATCGGCAGCATTGATGCCGAGCTCCGGAAACGCGGAGGCATGCGCCGATTTGCCGGTGTAATGCACGTCGAACATGGACGCGGCGATGATCTTGGGCTGCACGAAATCCATCGGCGCGGGATGCACCATCATGGCAGCATGGATGCCGGTGAAAGCGCCGCGCTCGAGCAACAGAACCTTCCCACCGGCGTTGCCGACTTCCTCGGCGGGTGTGCCGATGACGGTGACAGTGATGCCGACATCATCTGCCACTTTGGCCAGTGCCATAGCAGAGCCGGCGGCCATGGCGGCAATAAGATTGTGGCCGCAAGCGTGGCCGACACCGGGCAGGCTATCGTATTCCGCCATGATGCCGATATTGAGTGGTCCGCTGCCGGCCTTGGCGATGAACGCGGTGGGTAGCTCGCAGATGCCGGTTTTCACGGCAAACCCAGCCTTATCCAGCATTTCCGCGAGCCAGGTGCAGGCCTGCTCTTCTTCGAAGCCCAGTTCCGGATGGGCGTGGATGCGATGGCTCAGCGCCAACAGCAAATCACGCGCCTGGCCGAGTCGTTCGCGGGCAGCTTGTTTGGTATCCATGATTTCCGCTCCTGCCTTACCCGGTGGAAAATGATAATCTTTCCACCACTGGACTTTTCAACAAGCAGAATACCATGCGCCTCTTCCCCGGTTTCATCCTTTGGTTGCTCCTGCTCATCGTCTGCTGGCCGCTGGCTCTGTTTGTGCTGATCTTGTATCCCTTCATCTGGCTGATCTTATTGCCATTCCGCCTGTTGGGTCTCACGCTAGATGCGGTTTTCGATCTGCTGAATGCCATCCTGCATTTGCCTGCGCGCCTGCTGCGCGGACCAGCGAGGATGTGAACCATGCTCATAGACCACGACTGGCAGACCCAGCTCATTATCATCGGCCAGGTAATCCTAGCCATGATCCTTGGCGGTCTCATCGGCTTCGAGCGCGAACTGGCCAACAAGCCGGCTGGTTTCCGTACCCATACGTTGGTGGCGGGCGCGGCAGCCTTGTTCATGGCGGTTGCGGCGGCGGCGGAAAATTATCTGCACTTGAGCGGTACCGTCGTCATTGATCCATTGCGCGTCGCCGCTGCCATCGTCACCGGCGTGAGCTTCCTCGGCGCGGGCACTATATTCCGAAGCAGCGGTGAACACAGCAAGGTGGGTGGACTCACCACTGCAGCCACCATCTGGACGGCGGCAGCGGTCGGCATCGCCGTGGCCCTGGGACAATTGATCGCCGCCATCGGCGTCACCATCCTCGCACTCATCGTGTTGCGCGGCATGTTCATCCTGGAACGTGGACGTCGTTCCGATAGCTGAGCGGTGCAACGGGAGGTTTTACATTGGTGACAGCCCCAAAGAGGCGAAAACAGGCGATGACCACGGGCTTATAATGTTGTCATGCGCAGTTTCAATGACAGCAGCGGACAAGTCTGGCAAGCCGCACTCGGTCATGAATCCCACGGTACTATGGTCATCATCTTCTCGCGGTTGGGCAGTTTCGAGGTATTCAAAAGCAGGCTCGATGCCAATAACCGCCTGGATGCGGAGAACGAGATCACAGACCTGAGTGAACAGGATTTGTGTGTGCGCTTACAAACAGCAGAACCCTGGTCGTGAAATACGCGTTGAATACATTCATCGTCGGCAGCCTGCTACTGGCTACAGTGTTTCCCCTGATAACGGAGGGCGCTCCCATGACACAGAAATTCCAGATCACCTCATCCGCGTACAAAGATCACGGCGAAATGCCGGCACGCTTCACCAGCGACGGCCCGGACATATCACCACCACTTACCTGGTCTGGTGCACCGGCCGGCACCCGAAGTTTCGCACTCATCATGGATGATCCGGATGCGCCCGATCCGGCGGCCCCGAAAATGACTTGGGTACACTGGGTGCTGTACGACATTCCTGCGAACACGAATGCACTGCCGAAAGGCGGCTCCAAGCATCTACCCGCCGGCACGCGCGAGGGTGTCAACGACTGGAAACGCACCGGCTATGGCGGTCCGAACCCGCCCATCGGTCGGCACCGTTATTTCGTCAAACTTTATGCCCTGGACACAGCGCTACTGGACCTGCATAACCCAACCAAGGCGCAACTTGAAGCGGCCATGCACGGCCATATCCTCGCCGAGACACAGCTCGTCGGCACGTATCAACACCCTCAATAATTCCGGCTGCACCTTGACCACCGACGTTCAAACCGCGCAGGACGATTATCGTGCGCGTATACAGGTCATCCACCGGGAACTAGGTGTCCCGCTTGATTATGAAACGCGCTTTCAGCTACCACTGCGTATGGAAGCAGATCAATTGACGCCCATCGGCAAAGATGTGTATGGTCGACTACAACAGCTTGCACCGCGTGCTGCGGAACATTGGCGGGTCATGCAGGTCCGGGCACAGGATGATCAGGTGACGTTGTTGGTGGTGTCGGCGTTCCGCAGCGTGGACTATCAGCGCGATTTGATGGCCCGCAAACTCGCCGCGGGCAGGCCGATTGAAGAAATCCTCAAGGTCAATGCCGCGCCCGGTTACAGTGAGCACCATACCGGTTGTGCACTGGACCTCGCGGCCGCGGGTTATGCGCCCTTGGAAACCAATTTTGAAACTACCGATGCTTTCGCCTGGTTGTTGGAACATGCCAGCCGTTTCGGTTTCCGGTTGTCCTATCCGCGTGACAACCGCCACGGCATGGTCTACGAGCCGTGGCATTGGGCTTACCTGAAAGATAAATCATGAAAAGAATTATCATCGTGCTCGCGGTCACTATATTGGGCGGCATTGGATGGACTTTTGGCCGTCGTTTCGGTCTGGGTCCGGCTTGGCTGCTTTCCAGCATTGGCGCGCTGGCGGGTGTGTATATCGGCTGGCGCATCGGCCGGGCGTATCTGGATTGAATCCTTGCAATAACAAAGAAAGGTTTGCGCATGACACAGTCCACATTCAAACGCCGCGTACACCGCTTGCTGGAAGGAACGGGAATCATAATCAATGGCCCGAACCCCTGGGATCTCCAGGTTCATAACGAACATTTCTACCGCCGCGCCATCGCCCACGGTTCGCTGGGTCTGGGCGAATCCTATATGGAAGCCTGGTGGGACGCGCAGGATCTGGACGGCCTGATCTACCGGGTGCTCATGGCGAACCTGGAAGAAACGGCGGTGAACGTGGACAACGTGCTCGCCTATCTGCACGCGCGTTTTTTCAATCTGCAAAAACCCGCCCGTGCCTTCGAGGTTGGTCGCCGCCATTACGACATGGGCAATGACCTGTACAAGCATATGCTGGGCAAACGCCTGGTCTATAGCTGCGGCTACTGGAAGGACGCGGACAATCTGGACGACGCCCAGGTAGCCAAACTCGAGCTGGTGTTCCGCAAACTTGGCTTGAAGCCCGGGATGCGCGTGCTCGACATCGGCTGCGGCTGGGGCGAAGCCCTGAAACTCGCTGCGGAACGCTACGGCATCAGTGGCGTCGGCATCACCGTCTCTGAACAGCAGGCGCGTTATGCGCGTGAGATCAGTAAGGGTCTGCCCATCGAAGTTCGCCTACAGGATTACCGCCTACTGGACGAGAAATTCGACCGGATCTTCTCCATCGGCATGTTCGAACATGTCGGGGTGAAAAATTACTCCGTGTACATGCAAACAGCGCGACGCTGTCTCAAGGATGACGGACTATTCCTGTTGCACTGCATCGGCGGCAATTGGTCAGTGCACGATACGGATCCCTGGATCGAGAAATACATCTTCCCCAATGGCATGTTGCCGTCCATAAAACAAATCGCTGCGGCCAGCGAGAAGGTTTTCATTATGGAAGACTGGCACAACTTCAGCGTGTATTACGACCAAACCCTACAGGCATGGCGTCATAATTTTGAGAACAGCTGGGAACAATTGAAACAGCAATACAACGAAACCTTTCATCGCATGTGGCGCTATTATTTGAGCACCAGCATGGCCTCTTTCCGCGCCCGCAAAAATCAATTGTGGCAGATCGTGTTCTCGCCGCATGGTGTGCCGGGTGGATATGTAGCGCCACGCTAATTATCCCGTCTCCCTTGGTGGGAGAGAGTGAGGGAGGTTTTGTTCGGTCTTGCTGTACATGGATGTACGATTGCCGCGGGAGACATGGCAGATTCTTGCTTCTGCAGAATCTACATTTCCGCCATCCTTGGCGGCCAGATGCCGGGAGCAGCCGACCGCGGCTCTATCAGGATAACGGGGTTTCGCCCCCGCACCACGAGGTACTTTCCTTGTGCGAACAAGGAAAGTACCCAAAGGAAGTCGCCCCGAAGAGCGGACCGCGCAGAGCGCGGCTACCCTGCGCGCTTCGCTCGCGGCGGAGCACCGCCGACAGGCCATCCTTGGCCTGACGGCGGGAGTGCGGACTCCTGTCCGCACCCCTTCGGGCTGTTCCTTGCTCGCTGCAGTGCTCGGCTCGCTCTACGGGTTATCGAAGAACAAGACGTTTGGTATTGCGTGTCTCTCTATATCGAATACCCGTGGATAACGCCGAGCCTCGCAGTCCGGCGAAGGATAGGCCCCGCCTTCGGCGGGGCGAAGTCAGGGATGACGAGCCGACGCAGCAGACCAAGGATGGTCCGTCTGCGTCGCCCCGAGTCGGACAAGAAGCGAGGGTACGCGCCTGAAATCGAATCTTCCCAGATTCGATTTCAGGCAAGCGCGGAATCCCCGGGGGAATGGTTTTGGTGACTTTTGCCGAAACAAAAGTCACCTGCCGTGCGGGCGCAGAAGCCCGCTACCTTGACCAGCCTACGGTAATAGACTGCAATTTTAGGAAACCTATGTTCGAACTGCACCCTCAACTAGTCAAAGACACCATCGTACTCGGCCGTTTCCGGCTGTGCTGGCTGCTGCTCATGAACGACAGTCAATATCCCTGGTTCATCCTGGTGCCGGAACGAGAAAATATCCGCGAGATCCACGAGTTGGATGACGCAGACCGCCTGCAACTGTGGGATGAATCAGTGCGACTGTCCCGCGTGCTCACCGCGTGTTTCAAACCCGACAAACTCAACATTGCGGCGCTTGGCAATCAGGTGCCACAGCTGCATGTGCATCACATCGTACGCTACCGTAATGATCCGGCGTGGCCAGCTCCGGTGTGGGGTAAGCTGCCGACTAAAGCCTATTACAGCGCCGAGATACATAAACTGAAGACTCTACTGATGAACGCCTTGGGCAAAGAGCTGGAACCAGCCTGACCCTCTCCAGGGATATGGGATAATACGGCTTTTGCATTTCCCGCTTCTGCACTAACCATGCTCAATCACGGCGAGCTTCCGTTCGTATTCTCGGATCCTGATCTGGACCGGCTGGCACCGCAGCGCCAGGATGATGCGTGGCTTGCTGCACAGCTTGACGATCCTATGACACGCTTCGTTCCGCTATCCGGCGATAACAATGTTCTGCTCGCAGATGGCATAACACCGTTATTGTTGGATGCTAACGCCGCTAAAACCATGCTTGTCCAGGCTCAGTGCATGGTGCTGCTGGGAAAGTATCGGGGCTAC
Source organism: Gammaproteobacteria bacterium (assembly GCA_050739415.1). Classification (GTDB taxonomy): domain Bacteria; phylum Pseudomonadota; class Gammaproteobacteria; order Natronospirales; family REEB76; genus REEB76. Next base: position 6,038 of record JBOIBD010000067.1, read on the forward strand.
ATGTGTTTTGCCCTTGGGCTGCCGGCCGACGTTGGGCTATCTGAAAACAATGTCGTCCTAACCAATCTGCGGCCGCAATTCGGTGGGCTGCAGCACGACACACTGGCGCTGCTGGGCTACGCCCGCGCCATGGTCTATTGGTATTTACGTAACCAATATTGTGGGAAATGCGGCGCCATCACGCAAACCCGCCGTGCCGGTCATGAACTGCACTGTACCCGCTGCGACAACATTCTCTATCCGCGCGTCAATCCGGCAATGATCGTACTGGTGACCCACGAGGACCGTTGCCTGCTGGGCCGACAAACGCCCGGCAAACGCTTTTCCACGCTCGCGGGCTTTGTGGAGCCATGCGAAAGTCTGGAAGCGACGGTACGCCGTGAAGTGCGGGAGGAAACGAATATCCGCGTGTCTTCCATGCAGTACCGGGCTTCAGAACCCTGGCCATATCCCTCCTCACTGATGCTCGGTTTCCACGCGCTTGCAGAAAATACCGACATCCATTGCAACGACGGTGAGCTGCTGGAGGCACGCTGGTTTTCGCGTACCGACATCATCGCAGGCCTGCGCAGCAATAACCTTACGCTGTCCACACCCCAGTCCATTTCCTACTGGTTGTTGCGTGACTGGTTCGAGAAAACCGGCGAATTTGTGCTGGCGGACTTCAACATTATTGATAGCGGCATTCGTCCATGAATGCACTCAGTATGATGGTAAAGCGCGGGGATATTCCGGCTCTGATCGCACTGGTGGCACTGGCTTTTATCTGGGGTTACAACTGGGTAGCGATGAAAGTGGGTCTGGCCTACGCCGCGCCTTTCGATTTCATCGCGCTGCGCACCATGCTGGGCGGCATCTGTCTGCTGTTGGTTCTGGTAGTGCTGCGGCGCCCACTGAAACCCCACAACCTGCGCGGTGTGCTGTGGCTCGGTTTCTTCCAGACCACCTTGTTCACCACGCTCGCATTCTGGTCGTTGGTACATGGTGGCGCGGGCAAGGCAGCGGTGCTGTGTTACACCATGCCGTTTTGGGTCATCTTGTTGGCCATACCCTTCCTCGGTGAACGCATCCGCCGATTGCAATGGCTGGCAGTGCTGGTGGCGCTCATCGGTATGCTGTGTATCTTTGAACCCTGGCATCGGAGTCCAGACCTGGTGAGCAGCAGCATCGCGGTACTGGCGGGCGCCACCTGGGGCGCAAGCGTCATCGTCGCCAAGAAGTTCCCGGTTAAATCCATGTGGGAACTGCTGTCGCTCACCGGCTGGCAGATGCTTCTCGGCGGTATCCCCATTGTGCTCATCGCCTGGTGGCTGCCGTCGCACCCCATTCAATGGACTGGAACCTTCATTTGGTCGCTGTTCTACAACGTGATTCCTGCCAATGCGCTGGCGTGGCTGTTATGGCTGTACGTGTTGCAGCGGCTGTCCGCCAGTGTCACGGGTCTGTGCTCTCTGGCGGTCCCGGTAGTGGGCGTATTGGCCGCGTGGATGCAACTTGGCGAACGGCCGGACGGCCCGGAAGCCGTGGGCATGTTGCTCATCATCGCAGCACTGGCGTTGCTTTCCGTGGCAGCTTTTTTTAAGGACAACGGCGGACCTGTGAACGTATAAATGGATCTGTTCACAACCAATACGGCCATGACGTTTTAATAAAGGTTCTAGAATGAACGAAATCGCATCCAATGCACCACACCCGATTGCCGAGGTCGGCGCGGCGCCATCCTCAGTGGTCGATCTACCGGTGGCTGCGAAATCGGCGGGGCCCACGCGCTACAACGTAATCGGCGCGGTCAGTTTCGTGCATCTCCTCAACGACATGATGCAGTCGGTGATCGTGGCAATCTACCCTTTGCTCAAGGGAGAATTCGCCCTCAGTTTCTTTCAGATCGGGGCGATCACCTTGACTTTTCAGCTGACCGCATCGTTGTTGCAGCCTGTTGTTGGCATGGTTACCGACAAGCATCCGTTACCGTATTCGCTGCCGATCGGCATGTGCTTCACACTAAGCGGCTTGCTGTTGTTGTCTGTGGCGCCGACGTATCCGATCCTGTTGCTGGCGGTCGCGCTCATCGGCTGCGGTTCGTCGGTGTTCCATCCGGAATCCTCGCGCGTCGCACGCATGGCCTCGGGCGGAAGATATGGACTTGCACAGTCAGTGTTCCAGATCGGCGGTAACCTGGGTCAGGCATTGGGTCCATTATTCGCTGCGGCCATCGTGTTGAAGTTCGGGCGCTCACATGTCGGCTGGTTCGGACTAGCGGCGCTGCTGGCAATCATTATCCTGTTGCAGGTAAGCCGCTGGTACCGTCGCCATATCGATGAGCGTGTCAGGAAGCGTCTGCCCACCGACAAGCCGCTGTTTCCGGCAGCGGTCGTGCGCCGTACCATCGGTGTGCTGCTGGCGCTGATGTTTTCGAAGTTCTTTTACCTTGCCAGCATCAGTAGCTACTATGAGTTCTACCTGATCCATCATTTCGGTGTGTCGACACATAATGCTGCCTACCTGTTGGGTGTGTTCCTGTTTGCGATCGCTGCCGGCACCCTGATCGGCGGCCCGATCGGCGACCGCATCGGCCGCAAGCGGGTGATCTGGTTTTCGATCCTCGGCTGCGCACCGTTCACGCTGCTGCTGCCTCATGTGGATCTAGCCTGGACCGTGGGACTCAGCGTGGTGATCGGTGTGGTACTGGCGTCGGCTTTTCCGGCAATTATCGTATATGCGCAGGACATGATGTCGCACCGTATCGGCATGGTTTCCGGCATGTTCTACGGACTCTCGTTCGGTCTCGGCGGTATCGGCGCTGCCGTGTTGGGCGTGATAGCCGATCATTTCGGCATCGTGTTCGTATACCAAGTGTGCGCGTTCCTACCGTTGTTGGGGTTGCTGGCGATTTTCCTGCCAGATGTGCGCCCACCTGGACATGAGCCGCTGCCTGTTGGGCAACGCACCTGACACCTGTCAGTCCAGATACTTGGTGCCGTTGTGGGACGCGAATCCGGACTGGTCATTGTTCTACGACGTGATCCCCGCCAACGCGCTGGCCTTGCTGCTATGTCTATACGTTTTGCAACGGCTGTCCACCAGTGTCAGTGGCTTGTGCTCCCTCGCGGTGCCGGTGGTGGGCGTGCTGGCCGCGTGACTGCGACTCGGCGAGCGGCCGGACGGCCCTGAAGCCGTGGGCATGGCACTTATCATCATCGCGCTGGCGCTGCTTTCTTCTGCGTTTTGTAATCACAGGCAAATTCGATGTAGGTAGGCACTTGGCCCCTCAAAACAAAGGTCTTGTAGAAGAATCGCGACGGAAGCACTATGACTCCATGAACTGGGTAATTCCTATTCCCATGCGCATGGCAGCTATCTACGAGATAGTTTGGCAAACGGCATCCATTTGCTTACTTGGTTTTTCGAGAGCAGGTCAACAAGGTAAACACGAAGGCATATAATTTGATGCCGTGACTTACATAGAAAAAGAGGTACATATTTATGAAAAGCGTGAAATATCTCATATACATTTTGCTTCTGATTTCTGTCGTAGCACTTATGAGTTGCGCTGCATTAGAAACGGCACCTGGAAGCCGTTATTTTGATGCTAAACAGAGAGCTATAAATGAAGGTTGGCCAGTTCCAACCCTTGAGGGATTCAACGCTTTAACCACTAATCAGCAAATTGCAGAAGCGAATGGATATTTTCCAGGTGACCCTAACTGGCCGAGTCCTGATGAAAGGAATTGGCAACCGTCTGGGCCACCCCAATCCAAGGGAACCACTGAATATCTTCAGCGACTTGTTGAGGAGAGGAGGGAGCAAGCACAGGCAAATGCAGTCATGGCGCATTGGAATAGCCCTGCACCTGTGCCTTCGGATGGACCTTATTTCTTCAACGAATGGAGTACATATAGGTCAACTTCAACTGGGCCACAGAAAACTGGCGATTGAAGTAGCCCCGATTTAACGGACACCCAGATAGGCAGATACTACCTGAGGAGGTGTTGCATGTCGAAGCGTCAATCCTATACCCGGGAGTTCAAGCTGGAAGCCGTGCGGCTGTTACAGTTAGGCGCGAAGCCTGCTGCGGACCTGGCACGTGAACTGGGTTTAGCGCGTAATCAGCTCTACAAATGGCAGGATGAAGTTAACACCAAGGATGTAGAGGCAGCCTTTCCAGGCCATGGTCGTCGACCTGCGGCGGGTGCCGAACTGGCGACGCTTAAGCGTGAGAACGCGCGCCTGCGCGAGGAGAACGAGATTTTAAAAAAAGCGGCCCGGTACTTTGCGCGGGAGTCGTCGTGAGGTACGGGTTCGTGCGTGCGCATGCAAGCGCGTTCCGGGTCCGATCGATGTGCCGGGTCTTGAAGGTATCGCGGAGCGGATTTTATGCCTGGTGCAGTCGGCCACCGAGTCGCCGGACACTGGCCAACGCGCAGTTGTTACACCATATCCGTCAGATCCATCTCGCATCACGTCAGACGTGCGGTGCCGTAAAGACCTGGAAAATTTTGCGTACCGCCGGCGAGACCTGTGGTCGACACCGGGTGGCTCGGTTACGACAGCGCCACGGTATTGAGGCCAACCGCCTGCGCCGCTTCCGCAGCCGGTATGCCGCCGCCAACACCGAACCACCGGCACCGAACGTGTTAAATCGGGACTTTCAGGCGTCGCAGCCGGATCGGGTTTGGGTCGGTGATGTCACCTTCATCCCCACCCGAGAGGGGATGTTGTATCTGGCGGTACTGTTGGATCTGCATTCCCGGCGTGTGGTGGGTTGGGCCATGAGTGAGAAGAACAATCAAGCGTTGGTGACGGATGCCTTGAAGATGGCAATCGAATATCGGCAGCCGGCTGTCGGGCTAATCCATCATACGGATCAGGGTGCGACCTACACTAGCAGCGCATATCGAGCGATCTTGCAGACGCACGGCATGATCCCGAGCATGAGTCGCAAGGGCGATTGTTGGGACAATGCTGTGGCAGAGAGTTTCTTCGGCAACTTGAAGAACGAACTGACCTGGCATCACACGTTTCGTTCACGTGACCAGGCGCGTGTGGCGATCTTTGATTACATTGAAGTGTTTTATAACCGGCAACGGTTACATCAAACCCTGGGCTATGTCAGCCCAGCCCAATACGAGCAACAACGTGTTGCTGTATCCTAACCATGTGTCCACGGAAACGGGGTCGGTTCAGTCTGTCCCCTATTATTTTTCACTTAGCATCCGGGGGTGGAGATTTCAGGATCGGGGCGCAGTACTGTTGGACCGTTTGAGCTTTACCTGTGGCTTGGATGTGCATCTGGGTATTCACGATGCCCTCATAGTTATTCTGCAACGCAGCCCGGCATTCCCAGTATAGTGCATCGTGCTCTCGTGTCTCACGATAATCTCTCCAGTAGAACACTCCGAGTGTTGCCTGTGCCTCTGCATAACCGCCCTTGGCCGAATGCAGTAAATATTTCATCGACACATCGCCATCCTGTTTGATTGACGGCAATCCAAAATATTTACCACCCATTTCATATATCCTACTCAGCATATAGAGGGCTTTCGGATCATCCCGCTTCGCCAAAGCGCTCAGGCGAACAAATGCATCTTCTGATTTGCAGTTCACAAACCCTTCTTCGGCTTTGCCGAATTGCGGGTTTTTGCACAGGTTCTCGTGACTGCCCTTTGCATAAGAACAGGACGCAATTCCCAAGCCCAGTATTACTACACCCAAGAACAAGCACAACATGCGTTTTATACTCATGTGTGTCTGGGGTCAGGTCTTGTATTGATACATTAGACTTTTCCGGGCAATGCGACTCACGGTGGCATAGTGTAGGCCGAAATGACCTCCAATCTGGGCCAAGGTGAAATCGCCGCTTGCATAAGCCATCCGAATC
>JBOIBD010000068.1:0-11903 GCA_050739415.1 Gammaproteobacteria bacterium
GGCGGAAGGTGAAGTCGTGGTGCGAATCAATAGGGATCATTACCAAACCGACGTATACACCGGTGCGCACCAGCTGGTGGCGGACGAACCCAGGGATGTAGGCGGAACCGACGCCGGACCTTCGCCCTATGACTTCCTAACCAGTGCACTGGGCACCTGTACCGCAATTACTCTGCGCATGTATGCGGACCGCAAGCAATGGCCGGTTGAAACGATCAACGTGCGGCTCAAGCACAACAAAATCCACGCCCGTGACTGCGCTGATTGTGAAACCAAGGAAGGCAAGCTTGACAAGTTTGAACGTGAGATCGAACTGATCGGTGCGCTCAGCGCGGAACAAAAACAACGGCTGCTGGAAATAGCTGACCGCTGTCCGGTACATCAGACACTTCATTCAGAAGTAGTGATCGAAACGCGCCTGAAACAATAAAACCCGGGGCCGGTTATGCATCCTTGGCGGCGTGCTTTTTGTTATCCATTCCCACTACGCTATTGATGCGCCACTGCTGGATGATAGTCAGAACCGAGTTCGCCACATAGTAAAGCGCCAGGCCAGACGGCAATACCGCGTACAACACCGCGATACCCAGTGGCATAACCATCATGAGCCGCTGCTGCATTTTATCGGTGGTAGGTTGCGGGCTGATGCGCTGCTGAATAAACATCACCACGCCGTATACCACCGGCAAAATGTAATAAGGGTCCGGCGCCGACAGATCGTGGATCCAGCCAAGCCACGGTGATTGACGCAGCTCCACGCTGTACACCAGCACGTAATACAATGCGAAAAAGATCGGCATCTGCACCAGCATGGGCAGACAACCACCCATGGGATTGATCTTCTCCTTTTTGTAGAACTCCATTGTGGCCTGGCCGAGACGAGCCTTTTCGTCCTTGTAGCGTTCCTGCAGTGCTTTCAAGCGCGGTTGCACGCGGCGCATCTTGGCCATGGAGCGGCCGCTGATCTGGTTCAGTGGATAAAACAGCAGTTTGAACAGCAGCGTCAGGACCAGGATGGACCAGCCCCAATTGCCGATGAAGCGGTGGATGAGATTCAGCAGTTTAAAAATCGGCTCAGCGATGATAGTGAGCTTGCCGTAATCCACGGTGAGCTCGAGCCCAGGCGCCACTTGCGCCAGCCGGGTTTGCAGCTTGGGTCCGATGAAGTATTTATCCGCGAACGTGGTACTGGCACCGGGTGCCAGGGTTTTCAACGCGGTGATGGTACCCACCAGAAAGTGCTCATCACCAAGTGCGCGCGTGTAATACAGATTTTGTGTCGGTTTTGCCATGCTCTGCAAGGAGCTGTGATCATCGGGTATCACGGCGGCCAGAAAATAATGATTGACCACCGCGATCCAGCCGCCAGGTGTGGTGACGTTTACGGGCTTTTCGGCCAGATCCTTGAATTCGTATTGGTGATACTCGGTGCTGTCATGTAATGACACACTCTGGTAGTCGTAACGTTGCACACTGAACAAGCTGTGGCTTTCCTGCACGTAATGATTTTCTAGCTGGGTGTAGCGCGCCCCGCTCCATGTTTTCTGAGTGCCGTTGTGAATACTGTAGGCCACGCCGATTTGATAGCTGCCGCGTGTAAAGGTATAAGTCTTGTTAACCTCAAGTCCTTGTTTATCTTTCCATGTCAGCGTCACCACGAGAGATCTTTGATCCGGCGCCAATTCGTAACGGGTTTGACTCGCCGTATACAAAGCCTTGTCCGTCGGCGCTATTGGACCCGAATGTGTTTGCAGGCCGGATTGCACGATCAAGAGCTCGGCGTCATCGCTATTCAGCACCTTGACCAGCTCCGGCTTTTTCAGGTCTTCTGGATACTTCAGCAACTCGGCTTGCTGGATATCGCCGCCGACGGAGTTGATGCTCACATCCAACACGTCGGTGCGTACTTGGATTTCCTGGCCCTTCGGTAGCGTTACGGCCTCGGGCGCCGAAGCTGTTGTGGCTGGTGTGTTGTTGATAGCAGGTGTTGAAGTCGCAGCGTTTGGCGCGGAAGGAATTTCGGGGGCGGACGCCGATGCAGCCGAGCTTGCAGCCGGGCTGGATGTAGTTTGCGCCGTCGGCTCGGCCGTTTTTGGCCCATAGTCGTGCATCCACGCCTGATAAATCAGGAAAGCGACAAAGATCAGCGCCGCGAACAGAAACAGGCGCCGGTTATCCATGGCGATGCTTCACATCAGGCACGGGGTCGAAACCACCGGGGTGCAATGGGTGGCAACGCAATATCCGTAGCGCGGCCAGCCAGGTGCCGCGAAATGCGCCAAACCGCTGGATGGCTTCCATGGCATAAGCCGAGCAGGATGGTTCGAAACGGCAATGCGGGCCCAGTAACGGACTCACGAAATAACGATAACCACGGATGAAAAGGATCAAGAGGCTGCGCATCGCTTTATCAATTCCTGCCAGTGCCACTCAAGACTGCTTCGGATTGTAGGATTATCGGCTGCTGCGGCCGGTACCCTACCCTGCACGACAACGTCTACAGCTGGAAGTAACTTGCGATGGTTGCGGAAACTTTCGCGTACCTGTCGCTTGATGCGATTACGAACTACCGCGCTAGGTGCAGTCTTTCGCGCCACCGTGATACCGAGTCGAGCCTGAGTTCCGATATTCAGACACGCATACATGCGAAAGTGGCTGTCTGCCGTCCTGATACCGCATTTAAGAACCCGACTGTAATCCGCCGGGGTGTGCAACCGTGCTTCGGGAGGGAAGCCAGTCGTGGACGGATTTAGGGGCAGAGTCTCGCCCGACCCTTGGCGCGACGGGCGTTTAACACTTGGCGGCCGCGCTTGGTCGCCATGCGCGCGCGAAACCCATGGGTCCGCTTCCGGCGCACGTTACTGGGTTGATATGTTCTTTTCATACTGAATTTCCAAATCAGGGGCGCCGCGAAGTCGAGCGCGCGGGCAAAGGCGCGATATTAGACGTGGGCAGCGGCTTGCTGTCAATATGTTATGGAGGATTTCAGCATTTCCTCCTGTGGATAACTATCAAATTCCGGTATAGACTGCCCCTTCTCTTTCGCGTGGTGCCTCCGTACGGTGCTGCCGAATCCGACCGCAATAATCGCAACCGCATGGGGGTCTTGGCATGCCATCGCTATGGACGCGGTGTATGGATCATTTGGAGCATGAGCTCACCGAGCAAGAGCTCAACACCTGGATCCGGCCGCTGCACGCCCTTGAAGACTCCACCACCCTGCGCCTGTTGGCACCCAACCGGTTTGTGATGGACTGGGTGCGTGACCGGTTTTTGACAAGAATTTCGAGGCTGGCCAAGGACTTGGCCGAAGACCGGGAACGCCGTGTACTGCTGGAAGTAGGTACAGGCCGCGAAGAAGAAGCCGCGCCGGGCATGCCCCCCCAGCCAAACGCCATCCCAGCCCCACTCACGCCGGGCAGCGGCCTAAATAGCCTGTACACTTTTGAGAGCTTTGTCGAAGGCAAATCGAACCAGTTTGCTGTGGCGGCTGCCAGGCAGATCGCAGAGAATCCCGGTCGCGCTTACAACCCCTTGTTTATCTACGGCGGTGTGGGACTGGGGAAAACCCATTTAATGCACAGCGTCGGCCAGCTGATACAGCAGCGCAATCCAAGGGCGCGTGTGGCGTATGTGCACTCTGAGCGTTTCGTGAACGACATGGTGCGAGCTTTACAGCACAACACCATTAACGAGTTCAAACGTCAGTACCGGACGCTGGATGCCCTGCTCATCGACGATATACAGTTCTTTGTGGGCAAGGAACGCTCGCAGGAAGAATTCTTCCATACTTTCAATGCCTTGCTTGAGGGTCAACAGCAGGTAATCCTGACCTGTGACCGGTACCCCAAGGAGGTAGAAGGCTTGGAGGAGCGCTTGAAATCCCGCTTTGGCTGGGGCCTGACGGTGCCCATCGAACCACCTGAGCTGGAAACGCGAGTCGCCATTCTCATGAAAAAAGCTATGGCAGAAAGCGTAGACCTACCCAATGAAGTAGCATTTTTCATCGCGCAGCGAGTCAGCTCCAATATCCGTGAACTTGAAGGCGCCTTGCGAAGGGTCGCCGCTAACGCTCAATTCACAGGCCAGTCTGTGACTCTGGAAAACGCGCGGGAATGGCTCAAGGACATCCTCGCTCGCCAAGACCGGCTGGTGACTCTGGATAACATCCAAAAAACCGTGGCGGACTACTTCCATGTGCGCGTGGGCGACATGCTTTCCAAGAAGCGCAGCCGTTCGATCGCAAGACCTCGCCAAGTAGCCATGAGCCTGGCTAAGGGGCTAACGACGCACAGTCTGCCGGAAATAGGGGATGCTTTTGGTGGCCGCGACCACACGACCGTCCTGCATGCTTGCCGCAAGGTCCTTGAACTACGCGGTCTGGATCCGCGTTTTGAAGAGGATTACCAAACCCTTACGAGAGCCTTAACGGGTTAGTGAACTATGCATAAACTGTGAGGTAAGTTGCAGGCTGGTTTTATCCCCAAATTCAACACAGTCTTGTTGCCCCTTTTTACACCATATTTCAACACCTATTTATTATCATAAGCTATTGAATAATAAAGATAAAATACGCATTTTAACAAATTCGCGCAGCATAGTTACAATTGCAATTTCTTGAGATACTCTTACTTCTAAATTCAAGAAGCAGGTAAATAAATGAAATTCGAGACACTCCGCGACACTCTTCTTGCCCCTGTTCAAACGGTAGCGAGCGTAGTGGAAAGACGGCAAACCATGCCGATCCTGGCTAATCTCCTGCTTGCGGTGGGCGATAAAGGCTTGTCGGTAACGGCCACCGACATGGAGGTGGAATTGGTCGCAGATACTGAAGTGGAAGTGCAGGAAAAAGGCGAAGTGACAGTTCCGGCACGCAAACTTCTCGATATCTGTCGGGCGTTACCAGAAGGCTCCAAGATTGCGGTACATCTGGATAAGGGCAAGCTCACATTACGTTCCGGCCGCAGCCGCTTCAGTCTCGCGACTCTGCCTGCAGCGGATTTTCCCGCTGTAGAAGATATTCACACTCAACGCAGTTTTCAGATCGCACAAAATCATCTGCGTGAGATCCTTATTCGAACCACCTTCTCGATGGCACAGCAGGATGTGCGTTATTACCTGAACGGGCTTTTACTGGAAACCACGGATAAGCATTTGCGGGCTGTGGCCACAGATGGTCACCGGCTCGCACTCTGCGACTTAAAAATGACATTGGATAACGGGGTTACTCAGCAAGTTATCGTTCCCCGTAAGGGGGTACTGGAGCTGCAGCGTCTGTTGGGAGACAGCGATGCGGAAGCTAAAATCGAATTAGGTACCAATCACATTCGAGCATATTTACCGGGAATTCGCTTCACATCGAAGCTAATCGATGGACGTTTCCCGGAGTACGAGCGCGTTGTCCCAAAAAATGGGGATAAAATATTCACGGCTAATCGGCAGCTTTTACGTGAGGCTCTTAGCCGTGCAGCGATTCTCTCGAATGAGAAATACCGGGGTGTTCGCCTACAACTGGCAGCCAAGCGATTAAAAGTGCTTGCTCACAACCCAGAACAAGAAGAAGCAGAAGATGAGGTAGAAGTCGAGTATCAGGGCAGCGAGCTGGAGATCGGCTTCAACGTAACGTACTTGTTAGATGCCTTGCAGGCTCTGGAAAGTGAGTTGGTGCATATCACACTTACGGATGCCAATAGCAGCTGTCTGATCCACTCACCAGAAAACGAGCATTGCCGTTACGTCGTCATGCCCATGCGACTTTGACCAATAGTCATTATGGGCTTGCAAAGCCTATCGCTACGGGACTTCCGATGTTTTCACGCTGCGAACCTCGAGTTTTCTGCAAACTTTAACCTTATTATTGGTGAAAACGCTTCCGGAAAAACGAGCCTGCTGGAAGCTATTTTCCTCTTAAGCCGTGGGCGGTCCTTTCGAACAGCAAAGCTTGAGACCACTACTCAGGCAGCGGCCAAAGGGTTTCAAATCGCTGGTAAAGTGACCAGCCCTTCTGGTCCTATCTCCATTGGGCTGGCCCGTGAATCTGGCCAATTGCGGGCACGCATTGCAGGCCTAACTCCGGGCAGCCTGGCCCAATTGACTGAAATCTTCCCAGTGCAGTTGGTAGATAGCCAGGCTCACCAGCTTATACGGGGTGGTCCTCGGCAGCGTAGGCAATTTCTGGATTGGGGTGTGTTTCACGTGGAACCGACTTTTCTCCCAACCTGGCGCCGGTACCAGCAAGCTCTCCGCCAACGCAATGCCTCGTTGCGTGCGGGTAAACCCACTCGAGATGTGGAAAGTTGGGATAGTGAGTTGATTTCATCAGGTGAGACATTGGATAAGCTTCGACTCGAATATCTAGCCAACTTGTCTACCATCGCCGTTGCATGGGCAGCACAAGCCTTGGGTGGGATGAATGTCACTTTGGAATTTCGGTCCGGCTGGGCGGAGGACCAAACCTTCTTAGATGCCATCCGAGGCGGGATGCAACGCGATCGACAAGCGGGCATGACCCAGCTTGGGCCGCATCGTGCTGATTTGTTGATCAAAGTGGATGGGAAGGATGCCCAGGAAAGAGTATCCCGTGGACAAGAGAAGTCTTTGGCGGGCGCTTTGTTATTAGCCCAGACTGCCGTTTATAAGGAGCTCACAGGTCGCTCATGCACTTTGTTGTTGGATGATTTGGCCGCCGAACTGGACGACGGTCATTTATCCCGTTTCGTAGAGAGGATTGAGAAAGCCGGCGTCCAAGCTTTCATAACTGCCATCGATCCTCCAACGCAGATTACCCGATGCGCATCCCGGGTGTTCCACGTGAAACAAGGCGGGACCTGCGAAATGGTATAATCCGCGGTCGTTTTTGGACCTCTTTTATGACCGACAACAAGCGCTACGATTCCAATAATATCAAGGTCTTAAAAGGACTTGATGCCGTCCGTAAACGCCCAGGAATGTACATTGGTGATACCGATGATGGCACCGGCCTTCACCACATGGTTTTTGAGGTGGTGGACAACTCTATTGATGAGGCTCTGGCAGGCCACTGCACCGAGATTTCCGTTACGATTCATGAAGATGAATCGGTTACGGTGATTGACAACGGTCGCGGCATCCCCGTAGACATGCATAAAGAGGAAGGTCGTTCAGCGGCCGAGGTCATCATGACCGTGCTGCATGCGGGCGCCAAGTTCGACGACAATTCCTACAAGGTGGCGGGCGGCTTACACGGTGTCGGGGTTTCGGTCGTCAATGCCCTGTCCGAACACCTGCATCTACTCGTTAAGCGGGACGGCAAGCTCTACGAGCAGGAATATCGGGATGGTGATCCGGTGTACGCCCTGAAAGCAATTGGCCCAGACCAGGGCACGGGTACCGAGATACGCTTCAAACCCAGCGTCAATGTTTTTACACACATCCAGTTCAACTACGAAATCCTGGCAAGGCGTCTGCAAGAATTATCCTTCCTGAATTCCGGTGTGCGCATCCTGCTGCATGACCAACGCGCCGACAAACATGAAGTGTTTCAGTACGAAGGCGGCATCGAAGCATTCGTAAAATATCTAAACCGTAACAAGACTGCGCTGCACGATACAGTGTTTCATTTTCTTACTGAGCGTGAGCGCACCACGATTGAAATCGCGTTGCAGTGGAACGATACCTATCAGGAAACCGTGTACTGTTTTACCAATAACATCCCGCAGCGCGACGGCGGTACACACCTCGCCGGTTTTCGCGCGGCGTTGACCCGCACCATCAACAATTACATCGAAACCGAAAGCCGGTTAAAGAAAGAAAAAATCCCCATGACCGGCGACGATGCCCGTGAAGGCCTGACTGCCATCGTGTCGGTCAAAATGCCGGATCCAAAGTTCTCCTCCCAGACCAAAGACAAACTGGTTTCATCTGAGATTAAGGGTGTAGTGGAATCCCTCATGGCGGAAAAGTTCCAGGAGTTTCTGCTGGAAAAACCCGGCGAAGCGAAAATCATCATCGGCAAGGTGATCGATGCGGCACGCGCACGCGAAGCGGCGCGCAAGGCACGCGAGATGACGCGCCGCAAAGGCGCGCTGGACATAGCTGGCCTGCCGGGAAAGCTCGCTGATTGTCAGGAACGTGATCCCGCCTTGTCTGAGTTGTTTCTGGTAGAGGGCGACTCGGCCGGCGGTTCCGCCAAGCAGGGACGCGACCGCAAATATCAGGCGATCCTGCCGCTCAAGGGCAAGATTCTGAACGTGGAAAAAGCACGCTTTGACAAGATGCTGTCATCAGCGGAAGTGGGAACGCTTATCACCGCACTCGGTTGTGGCATCGGCAAGGAAGAGTTCAATATAGACAAGCTGCGCTATCACCGCATTATCATCATGACCGACGCCGACGTGGATGGCTCACACATCCGCACCTTGTTGCTCACGTTCTTTTACCGTCAGATGCCGGAACTCATCGCCCGCGGTCACGTTTATATTGCGCAGCCTCCGCTTTACAAGGTGAAGCGTGGCAAGCAGGAGCAATACGTGAAGGATGACCTGGAACTCACCGCGTTGCTGCTGCATTCCGCCACCGAGGATGCCCGGCTGCACGTGAACGCAACAGCGCCCGCCATGAGCAATGCGGCACTCGCAACGCTCGCGGCAAAATACCTGGAAGTGCTGGCTATGACACGGCGCTGGACCCGTCGTTACGATGAACGCGTGCTTGAAAAAATGTTGTACATGCCGGTTGTGACTACCGACAAATTCAGCGATGCCGCGTGGCTCGCTAACTGGGCCCACATCTTGGAAGAACGTCTGAACGCCGACGATGGCAGTGGCACACGTTATCGCGTGGTGCTGCATAAAGATGTCAGTCGCGAAGTGCCCAGCCTGAAAATTACACGCATCCATCACGGACTTTCCAGCGACAGACTGATTCAACGTGAATTTTTTGCTTCCGGCGAGTACAAGAGCATCGCCGCACTCGGGCAGCAACTGGATGGACTCATCGGTGAAGGCGCGTATGTGATTCGTGGCGATCGTCGTCAGGAAGTCGCAAGTTTCAAACAGGCGATAAATTGGCTGCTCGACGAAGCCAAGCGCGGCCAGGCTATCCAGCGTTACAAAGGTCTGGGCGAGATGAATCCCGACCAGCTGTGGGAAACCACCATGAACACGGAGACGCGGCGTCTGCTCAAGGTGCGCGTCGAGGACGCGCGTAGCGCCGACGACGTGTTTACCACGCTTATGGGTGATGCAGTGGAACCACGCCGTGAATTCATCGAGAAAAACGCCCTGGAAGTGGCAAACCTGGATATCTGAAATTCTAATGTGCTGAATAATCCAGGCTAATCTCTTTCATTTGGGTTTCGATCCAGCTCTGGACCTCGGCATTTACTTCTTCTGGTGGCCGGTCATGTGCATACACGGGCTTGCCGATGCGCACTTTCACCGTGCCGGGATATTTCAAAAACGCATTGCGCTTCCAGAAATCGCCCGCGTTGTGAGCCACTGGAACAATGGGCCGGCCGGTCCTCGCTGCTAGCAATGCTCCTGACAATCCGTAACGGCGCGTCATGCCCGGTGGCATGCGCGTACCCTCCGGGAATATCACCACCCATAGACCGGCTTTCAGACGCCGCTGTCCTAATTCCAGGACTTGTTTTACGGCGGAATGTCCCGCTTTGCGGTTGATGGCAATGGGCTCGAGCGCATAAATGGCCTGGCCAACCAGCGGTAACCACAGCAGTTCGTGTTTGAGCACCCAACTTTGTGCAGGGAAAATCAACAACTGCGCCATGGTTTCCCAGGTGGACTGATGTTTCCAGTAGGAGATGGCGTTTTCTTTCGGAATATTTTCCTGACCGGTTATCGCGTAATTCAACCGGCACAGATGTTTGAGTGCGAAGAACTGCCAACGCACCCATTGGCGTGCAATCCAGTGGCCGA
This sequence comes from Gammaproteobacteria bacterium, assembly GCA_050739415.1. Taxonomy (GTDB): domain Bacteria; phylum Pseudomonadota; class Gammaproteobacteria; order Natronospirales; family REEB76; genus REEB76. The sequence continues at coordinate 9,915 of JBOIBD010000068.1, forward strand.
AACGCTTACCAGCCGGAAACGGCGCAGCCAGCGCCACGGGGATGCTGAACAGTCCGGCCGTGAATACCATAAAGATGTTGTAGAGCAGCGAGCGCAACCAGATCACGCCGGCGCCTCTTTCAGCAAATGGCTGGCCGCAGCAGCCAAATCGGCGAACACGTCCACGCGATGCTTGTCAGCGAGGCTCTGCCAGGTTTTTTCGCCATAGCCGGTGCGGACCAAAATCGGACGGGCACCCACAGCTTCGGCGGCTTCGATGTCTCTCAACGAATCCCCGATCACCGGCACACCGTGCAAACTGATCTGAAACCGTTCGATGATCTGCTCGAATAAACCCGTTTTGGGTTTACGACAATCGCATTGATCGTCGGGATGGTGCGGACAGACAAATACGCCGTCCAGTCGGCCGCCGGCCGCTTCGATGGCAGCAGTCATCTTGCAGTGGATCGCTTCCAACATTGCGAGATCGAACAAGCCGCGACCCACGCCTGCCTGGTTGGTGGCTACCACTATCGCAAAGCCGTCGCGGTTCAGCCGCACGATGGCCTCGAGACTGCCCGGAATGGGAAGCCACTCTTCGGGTGATTTGATGTAGGCGTCAGATTCGTAGTTGATGACACCGTCACGGTCCAGGATGACCAGCCGCATCAGTCCACCTGAATGAGCGACAGATCGGCGGTGTCGAGGAACAATGCCGAGAGCCCGGCCAGTAGCGCAAGACGATTGGTGCGCAATTCGATGTCCGGGTCCATCACCAGTACCTTGTCGAAAAACTGGTCTACCGGCATACGCAGCGCCGCCAGTTTTCTGAGCGTGTTCGCGTAATCGCCTTTCACGATCAGTGGCTGGATGTCACGTCGCAGCTCGATTGTCTTCTCGTGCAATGACTGTTCCGCTGGCTCGCGCAGGATTTCCGCTTGCACCTCATGCACCGACTTTCCGCCCGCCTGACGCAGGATGTTGGCGATGCGTTTGTTGGCGGCCGCAAGACTGGCGGCTTCGGGCAGGGTCAGGAAAGCATTGACTGCCTGGATACGGGCATCAAAATCCAGTGGTCGAGTAGGGTTTTTGGCGCGCACCGCCTCGAACACATCCGTACGGATGCCGGTTTCCAGATAATAGGCGCGCAACCGTTCCAACAGGAATTCGAGCACTTCGGTCAACAGCGGCTGTTCGGGCCTGCCCTGGATACTTTGGTTTGTGAGCGCCACGCGGATCAGCTCCACCAGGTCCAGATTCAGCCTGGATTCAATAATGATGCGCAGCAAACCTAGTCCAGCGCGGCGCAGCGCAAAAGGATCCTTGTCTCCCGTGGGGTTTTCGCCGATAGCGAAAATGCCGGTGATGGTATCCAGCTTGTCGGCGATGGCTAGCGCCTGGCCGGCCGGAGTCTTCGGTAGTGCGTCACCTGCAAATCGAGGCAAATATTGCTCGGCGATGGCCTCGCATACTTCCGTGGCCTCACCGTCGTGCTGTGCATAGTAGCGGCCCATGATGCCTTGTAACTCCGGGAATTCACCCACCATGCTGGTGAGCAGGTCGCACTTGGCAAGTTGTGCGGCTCGACCCGCCAAATGCAGATCACTAGAGATTTTTCGGGCTATATCTGCCGCCAGTTGGGCTATGCGCCGTGACTTATCTCCATAGGAACCCAGCTCCTTCTGGAACACCACACGATCCAATTCAAGGATACGGGATTCAAGTCTGATCTTTCTATCCGATTCCCAGAAGAATTTGGCATCTGTAAGCCTCGGCACGATGACGCGTTCGTTACCTTGTCTTACCACGTCCGGTTTGCGGCTCTGGATATTACTGATGGCGATGAAATGTGGCAGCAGTTTGCCTTTGCCATCGCGCACCGGGAAGTAACGTTGCTGGGTTTCCAGTACCGCGACGATGACCTCCTCCGGAAGCTCCAGGAACTTCTTCTCGAAACCACCAGTAACTGGTACTGGCCACTCCACCAGTGCCGCTACCTCGCTTAATAAG